>CALFLU010000048.1 GCA_937880125.1 uncultured Eubacteriaceae bacterium | reverse complement strand
ATGGCCTAAGATTATTGCACAAATTCTTTCGCTGACCGTAATGGCATGTGCCAGTACGGTCAGCGAAAGAATTTGTGCAATAATCTTAGGCCATCCGTATCCTTTGGTAAAGCTGAGCCAGTGCGAGCCGTCTCCGCTCATGCCTGCAGGGAGTGCTGCAATAATTTTTTCCATGCCGCCAAAATGATTGATAACAGCAAGAACGCCTACAACGAGACCAACGATAATAACAATACAGTTTGCAACATTGGAAAGTGCTGCCGACCACAGTCCGCCGATAATGGCAACGAGTCCAAAGACAACTGCCGATACCAACATACCTGTTTGCAATGTAAAGACATCAGGAAGCAGAGATGACAAGATAGCACCACCGGCAACCATCTGCATTGCAAAAACCGCGAAGCCCACAAAGAGCTGCGCCAACATAACGATAAATCCCGTAACTTTTCCGTACGCTTGATCCATCGCCTCAATGACGGTGACAATCAAGCTTTTTTTCAATCTCTTGGTAATGAACACTCCGAAAAGAACTGCACCGGTTGCCCAGGCTGTCAGGTAGTGCCCTGCAGAAAGCCCTTGTGTATAGGCATTTTCCGCAACCCCAACGGTGGATACACCACCGATACCGAGTCCGGCGATGACAACCCCGACCAGCACCCAGTTCAAGTTTTTGCCGGCCAACAGAAAGTTTTCTGTGTCTTGCCTTTTCATCATTCGTGTCGAGACGAATGATACGGCCAACATAAGAACCATATAAGCGATGATAAGACCTAATGTGATTGACATAAACGTTTCTCTCCTTTAATTTATTTTTTATTTATTTAAATTATTTAAATAAATCTTCAATGGTTGCATCTTCGCCGAGGCGGCCATACTTTTTAGCAAGCATCAACAAGTCTTTTGCCACGTTGATGTTTAAGTCTACCCCTGCTTCTTTGCGCTTTTGTACATTTTTATGCTCGATTTCGCCGGGTAAGAATACTTCGTTGTTGCCCTTTGCCGGCGCAGTATTTTTTAACTTTGCCGTGTAATATTCAATGTCCTTTTCCACATCCGCCATCGGTCTTAACTGGCTGACATCAATGGCAATAAACATATAGCCCAAATTTTCTTTCATGCCTTCGGTTTTGACCCAACCCACATCAACACCTGTGTTGGCTCCCGGCAACACGGCTGCCATCATTTCCAATAGCACGCCGAGGCAATATCCTTTTGCACCGCCAAAAGGCAAGAGAGATCCCGGACGCGACAACAAGTCTTGCGGATCGTCTGTTTCTACGCCCTCTTCGTCAACTGCCCAACCTGCGGGCAATTTTTCGCTTTTGCGGTCGGCGATTTGAATTTTGCCATAGGCCACGCTGCTGCATGCCATATCCAGCATTACGCTGTCTCTGCCGTCAGCTCCTTTGGGAAAGGCAATACTGACCGGGCTGTTGCCAAGCACCGTGCCGCGACCGCCAAATGCTGCCATAACCGGTGCTGAGTTTGCTACGCAAAAACCGATCATGCCTTCTTCAACCGCTTTGAGTGCATAATAGCCTGCAATGCCAAAATGTCCGCCGTTGACCACGCTGACCATGCCGATACCGGATTTTTTCGCTTTTTCAATGCACACATCCATAGCTTGGGGCGCCATGACGATTCCCAAACCGTTTTGTGCATCCAAATATGCCATTGCCGGTGTTTCGGACAGCACCGTGAGTTTTGCCTCTTTATTAATCATTCCTTTTGCAAGCATGTTTTCGTAAAATTCCAATCTTGCCACACCATGAGAGTCTACGCCGCGCACGTCTGATGCATAGAGCACTTCCGCACCATGGCGTGCCTCGTCTTCGGTGAAACCAAAAGATACCAGCGTATCAAATGCCACCTGCTTCAATTGATCCATCGTTACATGAATTGTTTCAGCCATTTTTTTCTCTCCTCCATATTCATTAATAAAAATGCGCACTTTATTGAGCAATTATAAGGGAAGTATCCTAAATGTTTGTCATTAAAAACGTTTTCAGCTCAAAATCACATTTTTTGCTTTTCATTTGTCGAAAATGTCCGTATCTTTGGTGCTTTTTTTATAAATTAGCGTGATTTAAGAACAATTTTGATGCTTTTTTTACCTTTTTTCACATATTGTCGAAAAATACGTACATTAACAGACCTTTGATGCTTTTTTTGTTTTTTTTGGATTACTTATCCTGCAAATTATCTGATTATGTCTTTATTTTCTACATTTTTTACATAAAACTATCTGTTTTTAGCACTTTTTATGCCGAAAAAAGCAATTTTTTAACAATCTAAAAACATTTTCTTTCTCCGCGTCCTTGCTTTTTCCCTTTTTTTTTGTTTAAATCAGAAAAGACATCGCCACTTTGGCTGATTTATTCGATCCCTTTTTCATACAGTCCAAAACAAAACACACAAAGGCATTGAAAATACCCCTCCGCTGCCTGTTTTCAAACCACCTCAAAGGAGCAGTAACAACGCATGTATAAAAAAGAAATCAAAGAACTCATGGCGCAATATCCTCTTGACCCGCTCTCCGGCATCGTCTCTCGCTATTTGTATGAGCAGATCACTTATTTGCAAATCAAACCGGGATCTTTTTTAAACATATCTCAGCTCGCGGCCGATTTAAACGTCAGCCGCACCACGATACGCGAGGCGATTACTTCTTTAATTTCTTTAAAGCTCCTCATTCAAACCGAATCGGGAAAAATACAGGTTGCCCCTTTAAGCACCTATGAAATGTTTGACGTCTACCGCGCAAGGCAGACCATCGAAATAGAAGCCGCGCGCAGCATCTGCGAATACATTACAGCCGACATTGTCGACGCCATGGAACAGTGTGCAAAAGACTTTCGCAGCGCCGTGGAAAACCGCAATTATTTGGCAACACTGGATGCCGACAAGCATTTTCACTATCTCATCATCGATTCTTGCCGCAATGCATTTATTCGCACCATGTATAAAAGCGTTGCCGGCATCAGCGAGCGATACCTCGCCTACGGCACCATTGTGCTCACCACTCGCTCCGATGATAACTATCCTTTTTTCGCCTCGGCCATCAATCAGCATTTCATGCTCGTTCATGCTTTTCGTTCAGCCATTCCCGATCATGTGGCGCATATTTTGGAATTGCATTTGGATACGGCGGCAAAGGTATGCTCTTATCCCGGTTCGGAGTTAAAAATATAGCATTGCAACAGCAATAGATTATGCTATTGGCGCTGAGCGCCTGTTAAATATATGAGATTGGACCCGTAAAAATGATGAAAAACGACTTGAAGACCCTCTTGCAAAAACACCCTTTTGATGCCCTGTCCACCGTAGCCTATCGATATTTGTATGACCGGATTACCACGTTAAAAATCAAACCCGGCGCCAGGCTCAACATCTCTCAGCTTGCCGCTGAAATGGATATGAGCAGAACCACCATTCGTGAGGCCATTACGCTTTTGGTTGCAGACAAATTGGTCATTCGCGAACAGTGTTCCAAACTGCGCGTCTCCACACTGGGCACCAGCGAAATGTTTGACGTTTATCACGCCAGACGAATTTTGGAGCTGCAGGCCGCTCGCATCTTATGTGAATTTGTCACGGACAAAGAAATTGATTTGATGCAGACATATGCTGAAAATTTTCAAAAGTCCATCGAGTTGCGCGAATACTTTCCAACCTTTGAGGCAGACAGAAATTTTCATCGAACAATTATTGACAACTGCCGCAACGACTTTGTCATAGCCATGTACCAAAGCATCGCGGGTACCATCGACCGCTATCAATCCTATGGCACCGTTGTGCTCACGTCCAAAGCCGAAGACGATTATCCGTATTTTACCTCTGCCGTCAACCAGCATTTTATGCTCGTCAACGCCTTTAAAACAAAAATACCGGACCATGTGGCATATATTTTGGGAAGGCACCTGGACGATGCCACAAAGGTATCTTCCTATCCCGGCTCAGAATTAAAGATATAACCCTTACCGCATACAAAAAAACCTCTCGTATCACGAGAGGTTTTCATTTTTGCTTAACTATCGCAAAATATCAATCACGTCTTTTTTTGCCGCTGCTTTGGCAGGCATTACACTGAAGACCACACCGATCAAAATCGAAACCACAATGGTCATTATCGTTGTGGGAATATCGATATAAATGCCGAAGGGAAGCAGCTTTGCTATGAGCGAAGCCACCAAAATGCCAAACAAGTAACCAATCATTCCGCCGCTGAAGGTCACCAGCACGCCTTCCAGCAAAAACTGTGACTGAATGGAGCCCTTGGTGGCGCCCATGGCTCTGCGAATGCCGATTTCCTTTGTCCGCTCCGAGACGGAAATATACATCATGTTCATCACGCCCACGCCCGCAATCAAAAGCGAGATGCCCGCAATGGCAGAGATAAAATAGGTCAATCCGTTGATCACACTGCCGATGGCCTGCATCATTTGGCTCATATCCAATACGCCATAGGTGCCCATTTGCCTGCTGTTGCCGTTTTTGTTTAAATATTCCACCAAATCATCCGAGACCGCCTTTACGGAATAGTTCGGTTTTACAAAGACGGTAATTTCTGTCAGTGCCTGTTTTTTATTTTTTTCAAAATATTGCTGATAAGTGGCCTTTGGTATCAACACATCTTTTTCAAAATTCATATTGAATGAAATCATCTGCATGCTTGAGGCAGGTACAACGCCCTTGATGTAAAATTTGATTCCGTTTACGTCGATGCCTTTGCCGATGGCATTTTGTGCAGAACCATACATTTTTTCTGCAGTATTTTGCCTGATAATGACGACTTTTTTCTTCCCTGCATTATCGGCACGGTCAATGTCGCTGCCTGCAACCAGTATCTTTTGTTGTTCACTGCCATCTAACAAATCCGCTGTACTGCTTATAACAGCATCGTCCACCTTGATATTGACGGTGTAATAGGTTTGCGTTGATTGCTGCGTGCTGACGCTGTCTACCCCGTCTATGCGTTTGATATCCGCCAGGTTTTTGGGCGAAAAGGCTTCGCTTCGGTTGCTTTGGTTCATATTATCCGGTATAAAATATGCCGCCACGCTCATTTTGTCCGATTCGGAGCTTGTTAAGCTGCTTACCGTTTCTCTTTGAAAGCCCTTGCCGATGCTGATAATGGCAATGACTGAGGCAATGCCGATGACAATACCCAGCATGGTTAAAATCGTCCGCCTCTTATTATTCCACAGCGACTGCAACGCCGCACGAAGCAACATTTGAAACCTCATGGCTTCAAGGTTCCTTTTTGCACAACCCCGTCAACAACTTTTATTTGGTGTGTGCAATATTTTAACAAGGTGGGATCGTGCGTCACCATCACCACTGTCACTTGTTCGTTTTTGTTTAAATCAGACAAAATTTCCATAATACTCGCCGATGTCTTTGTATCCATCGCACCCGTGGGCTCGTCGGCAATAATAAACCGCGGTTGATTGATCAATGCCCTGGCTATGGCCACACGCTGTTTTTGCCCTCCTGATAACTGGTTTGGTCGTTGCTTGCTTTTGTCACCGATCCCCACACGCTCCAGCGCTTGTGCCACAGCGCCCGCCGTTTTTTTTGATGGAATGCCCGCATACAAAAGCGGCATTTGCACATTTTCAAAAACCGTGGCTGCGTCAATCAGATGAAAATCCTGAAACACAAAACCCACGGTTCGATTGCGCATATGAGAAAGCTCACTGTCGCTCAGTCCGCTCACCGAATGCCCTTCAAATAAATATTTTCCTTCGTACTTGGAATCCAAAAACCCCAAAATATTCACCAGCGTAGATTTGCCGGAGCCTGAAGGTCCCATGATGCCCACAAATTCTCCTTGCTCAATTTGCAAGTTAACGCCATGAAGCACTTGCAGCTTTTCGCGTCCCACGGGATAATACTTGTCAATGTTTTGCAGTTCAATCAGCATTGCCGCTACCTTCTTTGATGCGAATATCCTGACCGTCCACCAGCTGGCTGTCGGGCGAAATCAAGATTTGATCCCCCAAAACCAACCCGCTTGTCAACACCACTTGCAAACCTTTTTTGGCTCTGGTGATTTCTTGTTTCACGGCTTTTCCTTCCCGTACAACAAAAACGTATTCTTTTTCTTCTTCTTTAACAATACATTCTTCGGGGATGATAATGTCTTCGAGGGGTATTTTAACCTGCACGGTAAAATCCACATGCACCGCCTCGGCGGGCGAGACATAAAATTTGAAGTTGGCCGCATTGCCGCCGCCGCTTGCGCTTGCCGCTGACGGCAAAGCCCCGCCGGTGCTGTTTGTGCTAAGCTCGTCAACACCTGTGACTGTGCCTTCGATTTCTCTGTCTTCGGCATTGATGTATATTATCACCTTTTGGTCAACTTTCACGGCATAATAATCGTATTCGGATATCGTGGATACAATGGTGGGTGTTGTGGAAATCAGCCGCAAAAACATTGCCGACGGATCAGCCTTTTTATTGCTGTCCAAAATGACTTTTCCCTCCATGGGTGCATAGACGACAATGTTCGCCTTTTGACGCAGGCGCTGAATATTCGTCGACAAATCCGCAATTTGCGCATCGATTTCGGCAATGGTTTGCTTTAAGGTCGGATCCAGGCCGATTTGTTTTTGCAGCTCTTTCTTTTTGTTATACAATCTTGTCTGCTGTGTTTTTGCATCTTCAATCTGATCTGTCAGGGCCTCATTGTGATAAGCAAACAGCGGATCGCTGATTTTGACACTCTGCCCATTTTTCACATGAATGGCAGAAATGGTGCCGTTTGACGGGTCGTAACTGTAGCTTTTTTCCTGGTTGGGTTGACTGCTGCCATCGGTAATAATAGGCTCCTGCGAACGAACCACATACACTTCATAGCTGTCTTTGGACTGATTTTTTGTGCTTTTCCCCTGCACAACGGCAACGACCATTAAAACAATTAATGCCAGCCCAATCACTGCAATCAGCAGGTATCGTTTGTTTTGTACTATTTTTTGAATCATTCTATTTCCTGTATTTGTTCACCCGGTTTGGTGGTAATTCTTCGCAGATGAACCAGCGGCATAATGCGAATCCACAAAAACACCAGCGCCAACACAACGGTGATGATGATGCCGCTTGATACATTATTTTGTGTGCCACCGGATACCAGCGAATATATTTGATTTAAAAGAAAAAGACCGACATTGATATAATAAGGCAATTTTTCGGGGACAATATTTTGCTTCATTCGCCCGTTGCACTTAAAAAACCACACCACCAGCGCAATATTGACTGCAATCAAAATAACCGTAATGGCTATGCTGACAGGAGATATGGATTGTTCCAGCAGATCGATCATTTCTTCCCCGCCGGGCAAACCTCGAAACATGGCATAGCCGCTTGCTCTCATGCTCATCAGCGAGATCATGGAAAATATGCTTATGACCGTACCGATAATCAAAAGAACGATATTCACCGTCGTCCAAGTCTTCGTTTTCTTCAATAAAATACTTTCATTTGCTTTCAATGGTATTCCACCTTTCGTCAACATATTTTGTCTTATTTTGATACTTTTTTAACATACAATAACAAAGATAACACACACGCTTTTACTTTTCAAGCGCATCTGTGTTACCCGTTATTTTTTTATTTTTTTCTTGCATTTGTTTTACAAAATTTTGACAAAATATGCGCAGAGACTGCCTGATTCTCTGCGCAAATTGTTTTTTCTCATATGATTTATTGAAATATTTTTTTTCGCAAAAACTTCAAAAATATCTCTCGAAAATGGATATTGATGTCTGTTGAAAAAGCGTTTTGGATAAATACATTGACCGCACGATAATCGTATTGATTTTTTAACATAATAAAAATTTCATTAAAAACCGCTTGGATCTTTTTTTCGCTCTGTACGTTGGTTAAAAACATATACAGCGTTTGATAATAGTGCGGCAGCCATGCCGCCTCATGCGCCAGTCCGACAAAGCGCGCAAGGTGGTCTTGCTCCAGCAAATAATCAATGTCCGCCCATCGAATGGTGTACAGCGGCGGTATTTCGTCGCGGAGCTTTTCCAACACATATTCATCGGCAAAGTATTCCGCAATATCGTCCTTTACCGCGCCTCCGACCATGATGGCCGAAGCCTTGTGCCTGCTTTCCATGCTATAGGCTTCAATATAGGCGTTACCCACAATCAATCCCTTGTCCAAATTGGCCAAATTCGCCTCTTGCAGCCGATTAAATTCACCCTTTGCAATGGCGCCTCGCAACAAAATTCCGTTTTCATTAAAGGCAAGGCGAAAAATTTGAATGGTGTATTGCAAAATATTTTTCAGCGATTGCGGCGCGCAATCAGCACTGTAGAGCACAATCGAATCACTGATGATGTGTCCGCCGATGTCTTTGTTTTCCGCCAGGGCATGCTCTTGCCATTGGCGTGCCAACATAGCCGAAAAATCGCGAATCAACGCCTCGGCTTTTGCTTGATTAATTTGCTGCAGTTTTTGCTTAAATCCCAAAATGTCGATAAACGCAACATATTTTTCGTTTTCCATGTTACACGTTCCATCCTGTGATTTTATCGAAATCCTCAAAGCCCCTCGCTTGTCAAAGTGCGGGCCGGTTTTGTTTTTCAATCATCATTTCGGTGTTTGCAACACCCTGTTTTGTCCTTTTTTATTTGATTCGCTTAAAGCCCATATACATATATTCTATGCCGATAAACAAAAGGGTCACACCGATAATCACCGCAATGGTCATACCCAGCACCAAGGGATTGATAATTAATATCAATGCCGCGGCAATCACCAAAGCATTGAGCACCAACGCTGCAATAAACGCCTGAGGATTTTTTGCTTTCACCGAAAAAGCCAATTTAATATTTTGCACCGCGTCAATCAAAAACAATATCGCAATTAAATAGGCAAACAGCGCCACGACAAACCCGATGCGAAAGGCAAACAAGATGCCCATGATCGCCAGCACGATACCCACAAACAATAGCCCTTTTGCACGCAGTCCGTTTTTTTCTTCCAGCTTATAATATCGATACATCATTGCCCCACCCTGCAGCAACGCTGCAATGCCCATGAGTCTGAGCACTTGTCCCGGCGCCAACAATATCCAAATGCCGATGCCAAAGACGACCAGCCCGCCAATTAACGCTTTATTGTTTTTCTTTTCTTTTTCCACTGTCTCTTCCCCCTATTTTGCGGTTTTGTATTATTTTGATTCCGTTTTTTCTAACAGATATTCTAATCCATGCTTTTGATACAGCAGCCAAAACTGCTCTCTTTGCGGCGGAAATTTTATCGCCGTGCGCAGCCGTTGTTGTTCTGCCAGGGCTTCTTTACTGTCTCGCCGCTCATAGCGCAGCTCTCCTGCAAGGCCTTGCAGCAGCTGCTCCCCTTTTGCGGTATTTGTCAAAATCAACGACACCCCAAGCGCATCATACCGGGCGGCATCATACTTTTCAATTCCCCAATAATCACCAATGGTGATATCTCCCGTTCTTTTTTCATCTGTAAACAGGCAAGCCTCACAGGAGGGTCGCGCAATGGTTTGCTCTTCCAAAAACAACCGCAAAAACCGATTGTCTGCGTGATGACTTCCCAAAACCGTTTTTAAATAAAAGGCCTTTTTGCAGTTGGGTCTTGACCAGGGCATATTTTTTGAACGAAAATTGATGGCGGCAATGGCACCGTATGTTTTGGTTAAAATTTTTAAAAATTCGCTCCAAATTAAAGGGCTTGGCACACTATGGCACAACAAATCGCAAAGATACAGGTTTTCTTCAAGATTTTTGCTTTGCACGTAGCCTTTCAGCCCTGCATTTTGGCAAGGTGTGCCCGTAAACAACACCATTTTATTTTGCCGCAGGTCTTCTTCCACCGACGCATAAATATATGTTATGTCGCTTTGCACATATTTGGACGTGCGAAGCCTGTCGCGCTCCTCGCTATTGACGGCTCGTCGATGCACTACCTTAAAATGCTCATCAAAGTCCGCACCGTAAACAACCCCTTTTTCAGCCAATACCGCATCGGAAAGTGCCGTAAAAGCACCGCCTGATGCGGAATGCATCAGCACCTCTTCTGAAATATGCTTTGCCACGTAATACAACGGCAATGTCGTATTTTTATAATTGTTCTCTGCAAAAAACGGGCAAATCTCCACACATTTTCCGCAATCAACACAGGCGTCTTCGTCAATTTTCGGGTACAAAAACCCTTCTTCGTCCCCTTGCATGTCAATGGCTTTCACAGGACAAATATTGGCACAGGCACCACAGCCGCAGCAATGTCTTTTTTCTTCAAAAACCTGTTTCAACTTACACGCCTCCGCCTTATTTTTATTTTGGCGTCATCGACAAATTTGCACCTTCTCTGTAAGCAAATTCAATGCCTTGCGCTTCAAATGATTCCTTTATGCCAAAATTGATGGCCTGCTGAATCGTCACATATTTTTCATAATCTTCACTGAAAACAAAATACACCACTTCATACATCAGCCCAATATCGCCAAAGGCCATAAAATATGCACGATCAAAACGCGTATCCTTTTGCCGATAAATTACATCCCGCACCAGGCGAGGAATCATCTGCAATTTTTCATTGGCCGTTTCATAGGACACGTTGAGCTGAAACAACACCCGCCTTGTTTTCAATGAACGAAAATTCTTGACCCGCGAATCCGTTAAGTCTTTATTGGAAAAAATAAGCTCTTCCCCGCTGATACTGCGCAGGCGAGTGGTTTTAATGCCGATGTGTTCCACATTGCCGCTGTGCTGTTCCACGGCAATCATGTCGCCCACCTCGAAGGGGCGATCAAACAAAATGCTGAAATAACAAAAGATATCTTTGAGCACTTCTTGCGCAGCAAAGGCCAGGGCAATTCCTCCCAGCCCCAAACCCGTTATGGCAGAGGTCAATTTGATGCCTGCGTTATCGGCAAACAAAAGAAAGGCCACAAGCCAAACAATCGCTTTGATACCCAGGCTAATCCAACGTGCCATTGCCTGATTTTCTTTTTCATGTTTGTTTTCCCAATATTTTGTAAAGACAAACACCAACAATTTAGAGACATAAATGGCTGCAAAAATCACGACAAAAGCAAGAATAATCAACGAAAAAATACGATTTACCGCTCCGCTCAACGTGAGGGTGCGCATGCTGATATAAAAAACGAGAAAATACAATATGGGCATAAAATATTTTTCGAGCAATGCAATGCTGCTCACTTTGACAAACGATTCGTCATGGGCTGCCCATTTGTGCCCGAGTTTCAAAAAAATGCGTTTTAAAATCAACGCCACCAAAATGCCCAAAACAAAAGTTGCCGCAAACATAGCGTATTGTTTCACTGTATTGTTCAGAAATGTATATTGCCAAATATTTTGCATGGCAGCCTCTTTTTTCAAGAAAATACATATTGCACAGGGCGCATAATCTGTATTAAGACTATCATAATTTTAAAAAATTGACAATGACAATTTGCGTGCCGAAATTTCACGCATTTTCTTCCGTTGCAATCATCCAACCATGGTATAATAGAACAGAATTCGATAAAGCGAGGTGCCTGACTCCATGTATGCAATCAAAACAAAACGCGTTTATGCTCCAGCCGACAAAGACGACGGGACACGTGTGTTGGTGGACAGAATGTGGCCGAGAGCCATGACAAAAGAAAAACTTGCTGCATCTTGGAACAAATTGCTAGCGCCTTCACAATCGCTATGCAAAGCATTATCGGCCGACCAAATCGACTTTTGCGATTTCAGCAAACACTATTATGCGGAATTGGATGCCAGCGAGCACGCCCACGCTTTTTTGTCTTTTATTTCCTCGGAAATAAAAACGGCGCCCATAACACTGCTTTACGCCTCCAAGGACGAAGAAAGAAATCATGCCGACCTATTGAAAAACTGGTTGCACCGGCAACTGGCAAAAGAATAACACCGCACAGCTGCCTCGGTTTCCATCACTTGTTGCCTGAGGACAAAACAGAGTACAACATTGTTTTTTTATTGAATACGAACCGACTACCGGAGTTACATAACATGAAAACGCAAAAAACAAAGTATACGCAATTTTTTTTCTTGCTTGCCTTTTTTTATATTTGCTGGACATTGCCGCAAGTCGTGGAAAATATGCGCCAGCCCTTTGACTGGATTTCCCCAGTTTTATACTGCATTCTTTTTGCCGTTGTTGCAGGCACCCTTTTGCCTTTGGAATATGCGCGCAAATGGCTGCGTGAGTTCCCTGTTGGCAAAGGCAACCTTTTTCTTTCCGTTTTATCCGTTGTGCCGGCACTTTTTTTCATCGCCGTTCTTGCAGGTTATCTGCCGCCGATTTTGGCGACGTTGCACCCCATTCCTTTATATATTCTCTATGCATTGCTGGCCTTTTGCACCACCTTTGGTTTGTGGGTTTTTGCCTTTTTCATTTTGCCGCGCCTAATCCCGCGCGCCGTGGCCTACATTGTCTTCACCGCCGTTTTTTTCGGCTTCGGCTTCTTACTCTCTTCGGCTTTCAGCAATATCCTTTTAAGCCTTGAAATGTTTATCGTGGGGCTTTTGCTTGCCATTGCACAAATTTATCACAACCGACCCTGGTTGTCTTTTGTGAGCCTGTATGCCATTGTCGCTTCTTTCATGCTGGTCAGGCAGCAATATAATCACTTTCCTCTTTGGTTGGTATCGGCTGCCTCTGCGCTGATGCTTTTGGTAATCTTCAGTCAACGTCGCTGTTTGTTTGCCCCATCCCGTCGCCGCAAAACCCCTTCTGACCGAAGCGATTAACCTTTCTGTTTTCTTACATCAAGCACTGCCGCATTTTCATTATGCAATAAAGAACTGTTTAAACTTCACCCTATTCTTTTTCCTTGCAATCAGCTTTTTCATAAAAAAAGACATTGACTTCATTGTTAATCAACATCTTTCCTCACTAATAAATCATCTTTTACACATTGCTTCGATTGCTTTTATGCCGCTGACGCAAATTTTTCTTTGCGGCTACTCCGTAAGCGCTATTTTGTTTTTTCGAGTCCCTTTAAAATTTCTTTCCAGGCGGCTTTTATGGTTTCGTTGTCTTCCTTACCGGGTTGCAAATAATAATTTTTTTCATCTTCCGTGCTGACATAAAACATATACGACGGTGCGTCTAACACGATGTGCGAACTTTTTCGAGGTTCTTGTGTCGTAAATGGAATTTCTATCCCACCCACTTGTTCCGCCAATGCACGCAACGGCTCTTCATCGGTGTAGACATCTATGTCGTACTCCCTGATTGTTTGCGTTTGAGGCTCCGGTTCATAAAACCTGCCTGTAACATGGTAGGTATTGTCATCTGTTTTGTATATCGAAAAAGAGTAGTGTTCCGACATCATCATATGCGTATATCTCATTTCGATATAGCTTATGTTATCCGTCTGCACAGGTGCTTTGCCTATCATCAAATATCCGTTCATATTTTTTGTAGTACCCATACAACCGCTGAAACAAAATACACCCACGACTAACAACAACATCAACAGCGCTGTATATTTTTCCATTTTCACTTCACCTTGCTCCTTTTCCTTTGCTGTTTATCACTATCGCCCAATGCTGCAAACAAAATGCTATCTATGCGATGCTTTATCATACTGAAGAGTATCGTTGTTATTATTATGGCATGTATTCCATCAAAGGGTCAAGCCTGCAAAGCCATTTTGCACGCTTCGCCTAAAAATTTTGCCTTCTTTGTCTTTCTCCGCTCGCTTTTTCTGTTTTTTTTATCTTCTTTTAAAAAAACCGCAGAGCAAATACGTTTGCTCTGCGGTTTCATAAGTATTGACTTTGGCTCAGACACACACACACAACAAGGTAAGCGTCTGAATCTTTACGTTTTTTATTTTCAACTACTCAGCTTTTGATGAACCTTCTCGGTTCGTTTGACTGCCTTCTTCATCTTCTTCATCTTCTTTTTTCTTTCGCCGCCAAGGCAGTATCAGCAAGAACAACGATATGAGCGTGGCAAAGGTCGGTATCCATCTGTTTCGTTCCAAATAAATTAAAATATAGTTTATCCACCCAATCACGCCGTCGGGCTTGCCCATTTGCTCGGCGTCCAATACAATCACTTCTTTGGTTTCATTTATCGGCGCCTGTTCTTGCACTTCTTGCACAACCCGCTCACCCATCACCAGCATGCGGTGCGAACCAATCATATAAGGATCGCAGGTAACCAAGGTTGCCAAGTCGCGTCCGTCCCTGATAATCAAGTCTTCTGTCTGCGTCGGTATCACCACTTTAATCTCATAGACTTTATAAAGCAGCTTGCCGCTCAGCGATTCCACAACAAAGATATCACCGATTTGCATTCGATTTAAATCGCGAAACATTTTTGCACTGGGCAGACCTCTGTGTCCCGTGAGCACCGTGTGGGTGCCAATTCCTCCCACCGGGTAGGAGGAATCCGGAATGTGACCCACCCCCACCGACAGGTTTTCTTCTGAAACACCCTGAAAAATCGGCAGTCGAATATCCAGTTTTTCAATGACCACATAACCCAACATTTCTCCCGTGCGGTAGTTTGAGTAATGGGCGCCTTCTTTGGATTCTTCCGCTACTTGATCATATCCTCCGCGATGCAGTTCCTGATTGATCTTCTCGGCTTCTTGCTGTATGCGCAGCAACTCTTCGTCCGTCATGGCTTGAAGTTTTTCATCATAAGAGGCAATAACTCTTGCCTGTTGTGCCTTGGCATACCAATTGCTGATAAACGGATACAAAAAGATGAGCAGGCCAATCAAAAATATTACGCCGAAAAATTTCTTTTTTCTCATTTATTTATACTTTGTCCGATTTCGTTGTTTGTAGGCAAACTTATGCTTTATTTTTCGCATCCTTTTTTCTCATGTTTTTATAAGCGAAAAACATAATGCCTACACCCAGTATCGTAATAAGCAGGCTGCCCATGCCGCCTGTTTGCGGCAGTGTCCATTGATTTAAGGAGTTGGGCACATCCACCGTTACCGTAGAGGCAGCTGCCGTGACGCTGACATCAATGGCTCTGGGATAAATTTTATATCCGTTGGGCGCTTTGGTTTCCACAAGTTTATAGCTGCCAAAGGGCACATCCGTGAACGTAACATTGCCGTTAGCGTCTGTGGTGCCTGTGTAAGCCTCGCCGTTTTTGTTTACAACGGGCGTTGTGCCGTCACTGGCCATCAAAGCAAATTCCGCACCGGCCAAGTTAGCGCTGGTGTCAGAGTCATATTTATGTACCGTGATGCTACCCGTTACCAGCTTGACATAAATGGTCGGTGATGCCGCACTGACATCCGTGGAGTCATAGCTGTTGACATAGGCCAAATTGGCGGTATTGCCCACCACGTCCCCTGCCGTTGCCGTCGTGTTGAAGCTGGCATTAAAGGTAATGACCAGTTCTGCGTTCGGTGTCAAAATCGTATAATCTGTCACCGTAAAGGTCACCGTGTTGCTTGCGGTGCTTAAGGTGTAGCCTGTGGTAACGGCTGTGCCGCCAATGGTCACCGTGGGTGTCGTTGTTGTATCCAGCGTCAGTTTGCTGTCGATTACGTCTGTGAGAATAAATTCCGTATAGCCGTCTGCATCCCCCGGCAAAGCCACTTTTACATGATAGGGAAATGCTACATTATATCCTGTCACATTGTATGCATCTGTTCCCGTAGGATCAATTCCTGCCACATTGTTGGCATCCTTTGTCACCACGGGTTTGAGATAGTTTGTTTGCGTAAGCGGCACAACGGTACCTGTTTGGGTGCCGTCAGTGGCCACGTTTCCGCTTTCGGTGATATCAAATTCTATAACTGTCGGGTTCAGCGCATAATCGGTGGCTGCTGCTGTTTGCACCAAGGTGTAGCTGCCGTATTCAAGGCCGTTTACGCTAAAGGTGCCGTCAGCGCCGGGTGTAAGGGTTGTGCTGATGGTGTTGTTTACCGTAGCTCCGGTTTTATCCGTAACTTGCACCAAGGTATAGGTGCCGCCGGGCAGCTCGGTCACCTCGTCATTTCCGTATTGCGTGAAATGAATGGCACCCCGTGTCAGTTCGTTTTTGGGATAGACATATACGCTGTACATCAAAACCGATCCATCCGGGCTGGTCATGGGCAATTCCACGGTAAAAGTCGACGTGTTTGCCGTGTAGCCTGTGGGCACAGAGGTTTCCTGCATGGTATAGCGCCCTGCCGCCAACTGTTGGGTCACTGTGCCGCCGACTCCGGTGGTCATTGTAAACGGCGTCGCACCCGTTACCGCTGTCCAAGTATCGGTGGCCACATCATAAGATGCCGTTTGGGTCAGTGTATAGACCACCCCGACAAGCGGTGTGCCGCTGGGTACGGTTTGCTCACGACCGGTTGCGTCAACAGCACCGGTAATGGGGTCTTGCGCAATTTTTGTAATGGTCAAAGTCGGCGCTGCAGGATTACCGATTACCGTGTAAGCCTGCACGGTTCCCGTTGTAGAAACCAATGTCAAGAGCATGAGAAGAATGGTAAATAGGCTGAGTAGTTTGTTTTTTTTCATGGTGAAAATTCCTTTCATATCATTTGCTTGTTTGTTGTTTTTTTATTTCACGGCGGTAAATCATCACTGTCAATATCATGATTACCAAACCGACTAAATACATTCTTGAAATATCTATGCCGCCCGTATCGGGCAACACCCATTTATTTTTCTCGTTGGCAACGGTCACTGTCGCTGCATTTGTGCTTTGCGTAACAATTACCTCCACAGGTTCTGTCAATATTTTGTAGCCGTTTGGCGCCTTGGTCTCAACCAAGCGGTAAGTGCCTGTTGCCTGAACGGTAAAACTGATTTTTCCGCTGCCGTCTGTGGTGCCGCTGCCGATTTTGGTATCGGCACTGTTATATAAATCAAACACCGCGCCGCTCAAAAGCGCCGCTGTTTCGCTGTCTTGCTTGGTGAGGATAATGCTGCCGTCAAATACATTGGTCAAGGTTGTGGTGGCATCAGCGCCCAAAAGCACGCCATCTACCGTGATGGTTTTGTCTGTGTTGATAATGAGCGTGTGCCAAGTGTCGTTAAGAATATAATTGGTCGGTGCAAAGCTTTCTCGAAAGGCATAGCTGCCCGGAATGAGTTGATTAAACAGCGCCTTGCCGTCTGCAAGCGTGGCGCTTCTTTTGATCAACGTGACTCTGTCGGATTGATACAAAGAAAATTCCGCTCCCTGCAAGGGCGCAGCGTTTAAATCGGTTTTCAAAATATACACATTATAGGTCACTGCCGTGGTGGCAGGACCGCTGACATTGTTAAAGGCATCCGTTGCCGTGCCGCTGAGCACCTCACCCGGTTTGAGCACGATGGTTGTGGGCACCGCCACTGTAAAGGCGCCTGTGGTGCTGTCTGCAACCGCGCTGATAACCGTGGTGCCGTCAGGCAGCGTAATGTTTACTGTTGAACCCGGCTCCGCCGTTCCCGTAATGGTCGTAGCACCGGGCTCCACCACATTAAACACCGGCGGGCTTGGGGCGACATTGTCTTGATAATATACGCGAATAACATTGTTGGTGGTCGTGATGGTATAGGGCGCTGCCGCGCTGGGTGCAACATTTGTCGTACCCGCGGGAAACTCATAGCGAAGCAGGGCCGTGCCTGCAGGCTGGTTGGATATATCCACACTGCTCAAGGTAGGCAGGGCAGTAAGCACACTACCGGTGGTGGTGCTCATCAAGTTTCCGTCGTGGTAATATTCTATGGTATAGGGCAGCGTCTGCGTGGGATCTATTTCGTAATAAAATCTAAACACATTATTGGCTTCTGTGCTGCTGATGTATTTGATCGTTGTTTGTCCGGGCGTGATTTTATATCCCGGCGGTGCAGTCGGCAAAGGTCCGAAATCATGATCTCCCGTGGGCAGCGTGCCTGTGATGGGATTGGTGGTACCCCCCGCAGCGGGAAAATCGGTTACCAGACCCGGCACAGGGGTTGTGGTGTAATTGCCGGTCAAATAATCGCGCAAATAAAAATATTCCGTATAATCAAAAACCTCGGGAAACGAGTAGGTCATTGTGCTGCTGGAGCCGATATAATAACCGTTACCGCCTGTCAGCGACAATCTGAGATTTTGAAAATTGGCCTCCGTGCCAAAATATTCCAATGCCTGGGCTGTCGTCAAGGTCAGCGACGACGTTGCCGCCGGCGCCTCGCCCGCAGTGGGTGCGTTGGTGGCATAGATTTTATAGGTTAATTGGTATTGATCCGGCGCAGTCATCTTCCAGCTGATAACCACACGGTGTTCTTGCCCGTTGTTCATTCCTGCATAAGAGGAGGTGGCTTTATGTTCGATTCTGTTTTCATTGGTAGGCGTAATCGGTTTTGTAATGGCAATATGCGGCCCTGCTACCGAACCCACACCGTCATACCAGTGACCGATGCTGTCAAAGTCAGAACCCCACTCCGACATATCAAATTCAATCGCCAATGCATTTGGAAGAGGCGGTCCGCCGTTGGAGGTGTTTTCGCCATAGACCCCCAGGCGAGAATAGTCCCCGTTTAAATTGCCTCCGGGAAACTGCCCTTCATCTGCCGTTGAAAAAACAATGGAAAGGCCGCGGTTTTGGTAGTTCCATTGCCCGTAGGTCGTTCCAAAATTCATATTCAACTGCAATTCCAAATCATTGTTCATCAAGTCAAAGGTGATATTGGAGTTGACGATAGATTGATCCGACACTTCGCGGGTCATATATAGGCGGTTGCTGGTATATGCGCCGTAAGGGGAAGGGTCTGCGGCAATATCATTGAGCTGTGAGCCGTTCATTGTACCCGCAGGAATGCTAAAAAGCCCTCCACCTGTGAAGTTAGGGCTGATATTGTAATAGGTTGCATTGGGAAGATACTAGGTTGAGCGCGCTTGCGCTGAGAGAGATTTTTCTAAAACAAAGCTGCCCTGACCACCTGCGATTTGAAGGCAGACAAGCAAAATAAACATATAGAATATTTTACGAAAATATGGTTTATGCTTCACTTTGTTCAATAATACTTTCTTTTGTCTGTTTTAGAATGCTTCCTTAAAATCAAGATATTTTATCCTATTTATCCTATATAAATAGTAGTAACCATTCCTAACAAGGCATTATAACATAATATACTCAAATTACAATATTTGTTAGGCAAACAAAGTATTACAAAATTTTGAATAAAATATCTTTTTTTATTATTTTTTGTACTTTTTTTCAACAACCTTCTGTAAATCTACTCTTTTTTCACAATGGAAATTTTTTTAATATATCTTTGTTTTTTTACCTTATATTATTCTGATAGTAATATCTATTTCTAAATAATTCAGATTCTTATCATGTTGAGGACAGTTCCTATAAAACGTCCTTGCCTGCGATGGTTGCAATGTCATAGGGTGTTTCTTGGTAGACGCAATAGTTCAGCCAGTTTGAAAAGAACAAATTGGCATGGGAGCGCCACTTGACGGTGATGCCTTGCTCTTCGTCGTCGTTGATAAAATAGTTTGACGGCAGGGTGATTTCTTCTCCCTTTTCTTTGTCGCGTGCGTATTCTTTATACAACGTGTCGCTGTCATACTCGCCATGACCCGAGACAAAAATCAAACGATTGTCTTTTGTGGTTGCCAGCTGCACCCCTGTATCGGGTCGCTCCGCCCACACCAACAAATCCTTTATCCCTGCCAAATCTTCGCCCTTGGTGTAGGTATATCTCGATTGCGGCACAAAATACGTATCGTCGAACCCCTTGGTGAGCACGTTTTGGCCGTTGGCTTGAAATTCATAGACGCCGAATATTTTTTTGCCTGCGTCATGCTTTTGCACCCCATAATAATGGTAGAGTGCCGCCTGAGCAGCCCAACATACAAACAGCGCCGAAAACACATTTTTTCGCACATAATCGAGAATATCTTTCAGCTCTTTCCAATAGAGCACCTCTTCATACTCCATACGCTCCACAGGGGCACCCGTGATGATCATTGCATCGTATTTATTGTTTTTGATTTCCGAAAAGGTCTTATAAAATTTTTTCAAATGCCCCATGTCGGCATTTTTTGATTCATAGCTTTCTGTACGTATTAAATCGATATTGACCTGCAAAGGCGTATTGGACAACATGCGCAAAAACTGCAGTTCCGTTATTTCTTTTGTAGGCATTAAGTTTAATATCGCCACGTTCAGCGGGCGAATATCCTGGCTTTGCGCCCTGGTATCACTCATGGTAAAAATATTTTCCTTTTCCAGCGCCGCTTTTGCGGGCAAATCCTGGTGTACAATTACCGGCATGTTTTTTTCCTCCTCATTCTTCGCTTTTTAGCGCGCACTTTCTTTTAAAGCTTGGTCTATATCTTCAATGATATCATCGATGTTTTCTATACCGATGGACAGGCGCACCATATTCGGTTTAATGCCTGCTTTGAGCTGATCTTCTTGGGACAGCTGGCGATGGGTCATGCTGGCGGGGTGCAGCGCATGGGTTCGTATGTCACCCACATGTACAACCAAAGAGGCCAGCTTGAGACTGTTGATAAATTTTTTACTGTTTTCCAAACCGCCCTTGATGCCCACCGACAACACCCCTGCCGCACCATTCGGCAAATATTTTTGTGCCAGTTCATAAGAAGGCGACGACGGCAGTTTTGGATAGTTTACCCATTCAATCTGCGGATGTTTTTCTAAAAACTCGGCGACTTTCAGCGCGTTTTCGCTGTGGCGTTCCATGCGCAGCGCCAATGTTTCCGTGCCCAAGTTAATCAAAAACGCATTAAACGGTGTCATGAGTGTACCCAAATCACGAATAAACACCACCCGCGCCTTGGTAATAAATGCGCTGTTTCCAAAGGCTTTTGTGTAGCTTAGCCCGTGATAGTTGGGGTCTTCTTCGGTCAGATGCGGATATTTTCCGTTGTTCCAGTCAAATTTTCCGCTATCTACAATCAATCCGCCCACACTGGTGGCATGACCGTCCAAATATTTTGTGGCGGAATGTATAACAATATCCGCCCCGTAATCGATGGGATTAAGCAGTGCGGGTGTTGGGAAAGTGTTGTCCACAAACAACGGAATACCGTTTTTGTGCGCCAGGTTGCTAAAACGCTCAATATCCAACACCTCCACACCCGGATTGCCCAGACTTTCACCCAAAAGCAGCTTTGTGTTTGGGCGAATGGCTTGTTCAATTGCCGCATCTTCATCAGCAGCGCTGACAAAGGTGGTTTCAATTCCGAATTTTTTTAATGTGGAACCGATCAATGTAAAGGTTCCGCCATAGATGTTATTAAGTGCAACAATATGCTCTCCGCAGTTGCAAATGGTTAAAATGGCAAGCAGCGTCGCCGCCTGTCCCGAAGAGGTGCCCACAGCGCCCACGGCACCCTCCATTGCCGCTATTTTGTTTTCCAAAACCGCCACACTGGGATTGGAGATGCGGCTATACATGTGTCCGTCTTTTTTTAAATCAAACAACG
>CALFLU010000047.1 GCA_937880125.1 uncultured Eubacteriaceae bacterium | reverse complement strand
GATTCGAACCCACGGCCTCCAGAGCCACAATCTGGCGCTCTAACCAACTGAGCTATACCCACCATGATACAATGATACACGGCTGGCGCGCCTGCAGGGATTCGAACCCCTGGCACACGGCTTAGAAGGCCGTTGCTCTATCCAACTGAGCTATTGGCGCACATTTTTCATAACTGGAGCGGGTGAAGGGAATCGGACCCTCGCGACTGGCTTGGAAGGCCAGGGCTCTACCACTGAGCTACACCCGCATTTTTCAAGTGCAGTGGATATTTTATAATAAATACTGCCTTATGTCAATGATTTTATCCGAGATAAACCCCAATATTTCACGATTCAATCGATTGATATTAATGTGCCAGTCAAAGCGTGCGTAAAACAAATTCTAAGCTGTCTTTTTCGAGCAAAAGTATGCCATAACTCTTCTTATAGCCTTGTCGCCCATAAAACGTCGATCCCGGATTAAACAATGTAATTCCATCAATTTTTTCATAAAAAGGCACGTGGGTGTGCCCAAACAGCGCCACGCAACAATTCGTTTCTTTTGCCTTTGCAAGCAAAGAACACTTATTTTTTCCGACATGATAGCGATGACCGTGCGTTAACAAAAATCGATGTCCGCACAACTCCACCACCCGATCAAATGCTTCGTCTTCTCCTCTGTCATTGTTGCCTTTTACCGCCGTATAATCTATGTCGTAGGCAAGCAACACCTGCCTCAAAACAGCGATGCCGTCTCCCAAAAAAAACACATGATCAAAATCATTTTCTTCTTTAAACAGACCTTCTATGGTCGCTATATCCTCGTGACAGTCGCTCAACACACCTATTTTCATTGTTGCTGCCCCGCTAAATATTTTTTTAATTGCAGCAGTGCAAGCGCTCGATGGCTATATTGATTTTTTTCCTCCTCGCTCATCTGTGCGTAGGTTTTTTTCGATTCATCCACATAAAAAATCGGATCATAACCAAAACCGTGTTCACCTGCGCATGCAAAGGCGATGCTTCCTTTAATTTCACCTAAAAATATTTTTTCTTCTCCATCGGGCATCTGCATGGCAATGGCAGAGCGAAAGGTCGCCTTGCGATTACTTTGTTTTTCCAGTGCCGTTAATAATTTCTTGTTATTATCCGCAAACGTTGCATCATCACCTGCATACCGTGCCGAATACACACCCGGCGCGCCCTTTAACACTTCCACAAAAAGACCTGTATCGTCAGCGATAATCACCTTGTCGGTATAGGGCCGCACAGCGCGCACTTTTATCAATGCATTTTCTTCTATCGTCTTACCGTTTTCTTCTATTTCCGAATAAAACCCTATGTCTTCCAAGGAAAAAATATTGCACCCTTTTAAGATTTCTCTCACTTCACGCAGTTTGTGTTTGTTGTTGCTGGCAAGTACAATATCCATTTTCTGCTTACACATCCCCTATCACCGCAAACAATTGTGCCATACCTGTCCCGGCAACATCCAGCATCGTCAACATTTCTTGTTGGGTGATGGGCCTTTTTTCGCCTGTTGCCTGTGTTTCGCAAAATTCACCCTCTTCCGTCATTACCACATTCATGTCCGCCTGCGCTCGACTGTCCTCAATATAGGATAAGTCCAGTAATATCTCCTCTTCCACAATGCCGATGCTCACTGCCGCCACGGCGCATCGAATGGGGTTTTCACTGATAATATTTTTTTCCATTAACGTTTGCACACAATCGCGCAGGGCGATGTAGGCGCCTGTTATCGCACAGGTTCTTGTGCCCCCGTCTGCTTGCAACACGTCGCAATCCACCCAAATTGTTCTCTCTCCCAGCTTTTTTAAATCCACGACACTGCGCAGTGCTCTGCCTATCAATCGCTGAATTTCCGCACTGCGTCCGTCCAAACGCCCCTTATTGATATCTCGCTGTTTGCGCACTGCCACCGAGGCGGGCAACATCGCATATTCCGCACTGAGCCAACCGTTGCCGCTGCCCCGCATAAAGGGGGGAATTTTTTCTTCAACGCTTGCGGTGCAAAGCACCTTGGTATCTCCCATGGCGATTAATACCGAACCCTGCGCATATTTTGTATAGTTTCGCACTATTTCAATTTTCCTTAATTCAAATTGTTCTCTTCCGTCTTCCCGTATCATTTCTTGCCTTTCCGTTGCCAGCAGCCATTTTTTCTGCTACAACTTGTATATTTCGTCCTCTGCCGGTTCCGTCAATGCCATCTTTTTTTCTCCGCAGACATAACTGCTGTCTTCCTGCGTAAAGATTCCGACTTTTCTGGCCTCAATTCCCGATTTTTTCAATTCCTTCAGCATCCCCGTTCCATCTGTTTCGCCGCAGGCTATCAAAAGCGAGCCGCTGGACATGAGCCGCAACGGATCCAACCCCAGGTGCTTACACACCTTTTTTATCTCCGGATGAATCAATATATCATCGCAAAGCACTTGGATATTGCAGCCTGCCGCACGGCTTATCTCCCAGGCCGCACCGAGTACGCCGCCTTCGGTGATATCGTGCATGCGCTTGGCACCGTGCCGCATTGCGATTTTACTCTCCGGCAACACAGATATCTCGTTAATTAAATTTTTTAAAAATTCGATTTGCTCTTTTTGCAGCACAGAAGATATTTTTTCATAATAGTCCGAAGCAATAATGCTGCCTGCTTCGTAAGCCGCTCCTTTTGTCATAATCAGCCAATCGCCGACTTCAACCGCCTGCTGCCTTTTGTTCGGCTTTCGGCCAATCGCCGTTGCCGATAAAACAATGCGGCGCACCGCATCCGTCTTTTCGGTATGCCCCCCCGCCAACTGCACATTCAACTGCGCGCAAGCAGCGTTGATGTCTTTGGCAATGGTTTTTATTTCATCTGTTTTCACATCGGGCGGCGTCAGCATCGTTACAAATATCGCCACCGGTTCAGCACCTTCGGCCGCAATGTCATTGCAGCAAATATGCACACACAATTGCCCCATGTTTACCGTTGCCGCCGTGATAGGATCCGTGGTCACCGCCACCAAATCCCCCTGCAGATCCAAAACAGCACAATCAATGCCCGTTCCGCTGCCTTGCAGCACTTCAACGCGCTTATGTTTGATGGCATTGAAAATATTTTCCGCCAAAAAACTGTCTTCAAATTTTCCGCATTTCATAAAACACCTCTCACGATGTTCAGTAGTGTTTTGTATCTGTGTTTGCAGTCAGATTGCTTTTGAAACATTTTATCCGATTTATATAAAAATGTCTATGCTCCTCTGCTTGCAGCTGTTGCCTTTAGGCTGCAAGCGGCATATTTTTCTTCAAACCATAAAAAATACACCTTGTGTCAAGGTGCATTGTTTGATTTATACGTCCTGACAAGCTTTATGCAAAATGGTTTGTATGATTTCGTCCAGCCGCCCCATTCGCCGATGAAGGTACAAATAGCCAATCAGACTCTCCAAGCCTGTGGCATTGTTGTATTCTTGCGCCGTGGCATTTTTCGGTTTATTTTTATGTTTTTGATTTCGACCGCGGCGCACAATGCGGCATTCTTCTTCACTGAGCAAGGGCCTGATAGCTTCCAGCGCTTCGTGTTGTGCTTGCGCCTTGACCAGTTTTTCCGCTCTTTGCTGCAGGCTCGAAGACTTTATATCTCCGCTTTGCAACAAAAACCTTCGGACATATATTTCATAGACGGCATCACCGATATAGGCCAGCTGCAGCGCGCCGAGCCTGTTGGGATTGGGTGTTAATTTTTCTTCCATTTGACTCCTTCTTTTGTATCTTCCAAAAGAATGCCTTTTTCTTTCAAGTCATCTCTGATTTTGTCAGCCAGTGCAAAGTCTTTATTTTTTCGTGCCTCTTGCCGTTGGGCAATGAGTGCTTCAATATCTTCGTCCAGCAATTCTTCCTGACTGTGCTGTGCAATGTTGAGCACACCTGTCAATTCTTCTAACATGGCCTTAGCAGCTTTGATATCCTCATGGGTTGAGTTTTCATCAATATTTGTATTGATAAACCGCACCAGTTCAAAAATCGCCGCAATGGCATCCGCAGTATTAAAGTCATTGTCCATCGCCGCACAAAATTGCGTTTTATATTGCTCTAACTGCTCAGAAATCTGCTGACTTGCTTCTTTGTCGCTCGTGTCTTGCTTGAGCAGATAATCCAGATTATTTTTCGCGTTATAAATGCGCTGCAGTGAGCTTGCCGCCGATTCCACCAATTCTCTGCTGAAGTTGATCGGACTTCTGTAGTGTGCGTTTAATATAAAGAAACGCACCGTTTCCAAATCAAATTCTTTTGCAATATCCCGCACCGTAAAAAAGTTTCCAAGGGACTTTGACATTTTTTCATTGTTGATATTGATGTATCCGTTGTGCATCCAATATTTTGCAAACTGTTTGCCCGTGGCGCCTTCACTCTGCGCAATTTCGTTTTCATGATGCGGGAAAATTAAATCCGCACCGCCGCCATGAATGTCAATTTGCTCACCTAGGTATTTTTGCGCCATGGCCGAACACTCTATATGCCAGCCGGGTCTGCCCTGACCAAAGGGGCTGTCCCAATATATTTCGCCTTCCTTTTTCTTTTTCCACAAGGCAAAATCAAGCGGATCTTCTTTTTCTTCGCTGATTTCCACCCGTGCGCCTACTTCCAATTCTTCAATGTCTCTCTTGGAGAGTTTTCCGTAGGACGCAAAGGTTCTTACGCGGTAATAAACATTACCGTCCTTTTCATAGGCCATCCCTTTGTCCACCAACGTTTGAATCAACGATAAAATCGTATCGATATTTTCGCTCACCCTCGGATACATATCCGCACGTCCAATGCCCAAAGCGTCGGCATCCGTAAAATATTCTTGAATATATTGGTCGGCAATTTCTTGAGGTTCTTTTCCTTCTTCAGCCGCTTTTTTGATAATTTTATCATCTACATCCGTAAAATTTTGGATAAAAATGACGTGATATCCTGCATATTTGAAATATCTTCGCACTACATCAAAAAAGATAAAGGGTCTTGCGTTGCCGATGTGAAAGTAATTATAAACCGTGGGGCCGCAAGAATATATTTTTACTTCCCCTTCTTTTATGGGAATAAAAGGTTCCTTCTGATTTGTCAGTGAATTGTATATTTCAATCATTTCTTTTCGTCCCCTGTCTTTTTTTCGAATTTTTTCAGCAGGCACACCGCCTGTGCACTGATACCCTCTTCTCGTCCGGTAAAGCCCATTTGCTCTTCTGTGGTGGCCTTAACGGAAACATTTTCCACTGCGGTATGCAAGCTCTGTGCAATATTTTTTCGCATTTCGTCCATGTAGTCTGCCAGTCGTGGTTTTTGTGCAACAATGGTGCTGTCAATATTGACCACTTCGTATCCCGCCTCATGAATAAAACGGTAGACCTGCCTCAACAGGTCTATGCTTCTTGCATTTTTATATTGTTCTTCTTGATCCGGAAAATGTTTGCCGATATCTTGCAATGCAAGTGCCCCCAGCAAAGCGTCCATAATGGCATGTACCAGCACGTCGGCATCCGAATGACCCGCCAAACCCTTTGCGTGCGCAATGTTTACCCCGCCCAAAATCAATGTTTCATTTTCCGTCAATTGATGTGCATCATAGCCGATTCCGATACGCATATCACTCTTCATGGCCTTTTTTGTGTTCTGTCATCATGCGATAGGGTTTGGACAAAATGCGCACAGGCATACTTTTCAAAAACAGTCCCAAATCTTTTTTTATCTCCTCTGTCATTCGTGCAGGTTTGGTAACCACCCGTTTGACTAAGTCAGTTCCGGCGTTCTGTTTTATTTTTTCAACATCGACTACAATGCCATAGTGGCAGCAATCACAGACAATTTGCTCAATAATATTGTCGTTATATGTTATTGTATGGGGTGTTTCTTCATTGCAGGTGTTGCACAGCAAATCCACCTTCATTACTTGTTTCATTGCAAGGCTCACTTACTTTCTCATCAGTCTTTCTGCCGCTTTTTTAATGTCTGCAACTTGCGGAACCGCGGCCTGCTCCAGCTTTTTATTAAAGGGAATGGGCACATCTTTGCCTGCCAAGCGCACCACCGGCGCTTTGAGATAAGGGAATGCTTTTTCTGCTATCAATGCCGCAATTTCTCCGCCCACACCACCTGTTCTCACAGCGTCATGAACAATCAAAGCGCGACCGGTTTTTTTCACGGAATCAATAATGGTTTTTTCATCCAAAGGCAACAGCGTACGCAAATCGATGATTTCCGCATCAATACCTCTTGTTTTTAACTGCATGGCTGCCTGCAAACATTTTTGCACAGAGTAGCCGTAGGTAATAATCGATAAATGCGCACCTTTTTTCATGACATTTGCCTGTCCGATTTGAATGACATAGTCGTCTTCGGGCACGTTGCCCACTGCATTATACAGCATTTTATGTTCACAGAAAATAATCGGATTGTTGTCACGAATCGCCGCTTTCATCAACCCTTTTGCCTCATAGGGGTTTGAAGGAAAGACCACTTTAAGCCCCGGCACATGACACATCCAGGCTTCCAAACTTTGCGAGTGCTGTGCTGCGGCACCTGTGCCGCAACCGACAGGCAGGCGCACCACCAACGGCACGCTGACTTTGCCCGCAGACATAAAAGACTGCTTGGCTGCTTGATTGACCAAGTTGTCCATCATCAATGTAACAAAGTCCGAAAACATCACTTCAACCACCGGGCGCAATCCCGACATGGCCGCCCCTGTGGCACAGCCTGCAATAACCGCCTCGCTCAAAGGGGTATCCATGACTCTCTCTTCGCCGAATTGCAACACCAAATCTTGTGTCACCTGAAAGTTTCCGCCATACAGGCCGATGTCTTCGCCCATCAAAATCACATTTTCATCTCTTGTCATCTCTTCGGAAAGAGCTTCGCGCAACGCTTCTTTATATGTAATTTCTTTCATTTCTCATCCCTCATTTCGCATAAACATATCTTTGCAAATCTTCAACATCCGGCTCAATGCTGTTTTGTGAAAACAAAATGGCTTCTTTCAACTCTTGTGTTACTTGCGCATTGATATCTTTCAACATTTCTTCATCTGCGATGTTGTTTTTCAACATATATTCTTCCAGCCGTTTTATCGGACATTTTGCGCTCCATTGTTCTACTTCCTGACTGTCTCTATAGCGCTGTTCCGTGTCGTTTCTCGAATGCCCGCTGATGCGATATGTTTTGCTTTCTATCAACATGGGTCCGTTGCCTTCTCTGACATACTGCACCGCCGAAAATGTCATGTTATATACATCGATTGCATTGTTTCCGTCAAGAATAATCGAACGCATGCCATAGCCTTCCGCGCGTTTTTCGATATCGCGAATGTTCATGCTTCGCTCCGTGGGCATCGACACCGCATAACCGTTGTTTTCAACATAAAACACCACAGGCAGTTTCCAAATACTTGCCAAATTCATAGCTTCGTGAAACAGTCCTTCATTGGTGGCACCGTCGCCCAAAAAGCACAGCACAACATTGTTGTCTTTTTTGTATTTCATTTTCAGTGCCGCCCCTGTGGCAATGCCCAAGCCGCCGCCGACAATGCCGTTGGCACCCAGGTTTCCTTTTTCCACATCCACCAAGTGCATGCTCCCGCCAAATCCCGAGCAGGCTCCTGTTTCTTTACCAAACATTTCCGCCATAATATATTTCAGTTCCATGCCAATGCCGATACACCCCACATGGTTGCGATGTGTCAACGTAATTTTGTCACCTTCCTGAAGGGTCATGCATGCTGCAATAGCGGATGCCTCTTGGCCAATGCCAAGATGTGTTGTCCCGTGAAGCATGCCTTCGGCAAACAACTCCCCGATCATCTCTTCCATCAGCCTGGCAGTTACCATTTTTGTATACATATTGATTGTTTTTTCATTTGTTAAGCTCATTGCATCAACCTCGCTCTACTTCGTTTTTATGATACCTTGTGCAGTAAACAGGTCTCGTGCGACCGTAATTTTAATATTTTCGTAACTTCCTTTAATCATTTTTACATCTATATCATAAATTTCAGCCAAACTGCAATCGTCCGTAACTGAAATACCATTTTCTTGCGCAGTTTTATGTAAGTCATAAATCATCGGAAAATGAAAACATTGCGGCGTTTGCACTTCCCACAAACTCTTTCTGTCAAACGTCTGAATCACTCTGCCTGCAGCATCCGTTTGCTTGATGGTGTTGATTGCCGCTACACCCACGCTGCATGCCCGATAGTTTTCCATTTCATGAATACACTCATCAATCATCCGGTCCGTGACAAAGGGTCTTGCCCCGTCGTGTATCAACACAATTTGTGTCTGACTTTCGCAGCTTTTCAGTCCACTGAATACCGACTGCTGCCTTGTTTGACCACCCGGTACCAATAAAATGTTTTTTGCTGTTTTGCCAATGTGTTGTTCTATTAATGTGCGACTTCTTTGCATTTCCTGTTTCGGAACAACTACAATAACATTATCAATTTTACCATGTAATGCAAATTTTTCAATGCTATATATCAAAATCGGTTTTTTGTTAATCGGCAAATATTGCTTGCTTAATCGATCAGACAGCCTTTGTCCCGTGCCGCCTGCGGCAATAATTGCCGTAATATGCTTTTTTTTCATAATTTCTATCATACCATAGATTGACACAAAATCATCTCAATTATTTCGGTTTTGCAAAAACCATCTTGCCCGCTGCGGTTTGCAGCACGCTTGTAACCATAATGGATTTGTTTTCACCTATATAGCGTTTTCCGCCCTGTACCACAATCATTGTTCCATCATCCAAATAGCCCACACCCTGGTTGCTTTCTTTTCCCTCTTTGAGGATCAATATTTCCATCTCTTCGCCGGGGAGCAGTACTGTTTTTACGGCGTTGGCCAATTCATTTACATTCAGCACACTAACCCCTTGGAACTGAGCAATTTTGTTCAGGTTAAAATCATTTGTTACAATTTTTGCGCCCATATCAAACGCCAGCTTCACTAATTTTGCGTCTACTTCGTCAATGTGATCATAATCTTTGTCAACCACCTTCACTTCAATGCGCAACTCCGACTGCAGCCTGTTTAATATGTCCAATCCCCGCCTGCCTCGTTGTCGTTTTAAGTCATCTGCCGAATCCGCCACGTGTCTGAGCTCGGTGAGCACAAACTCAGGAACCACAATGGTTCCGTCTACAAATCCGCTTTTAAAGATATCTAGGATGCGTCCGTCGATAATGGCGGATGTATCCAATATTTTTAAGCCGGTTTCCTGGCTTTGCTTGCCTTTTTTTGTTTCTTTTTCTTTGTCTTTGCTTTCGCCGATAAAGCGAAACATCCCTTGTATTTCGCTGCGCTTGGTCAGCGCCAGGGTTGTGCCCATATAGGCAAGGGCAACATACACCACAATGGATAAAATATTTTTAAATAAGTCCGGGATCACTAAATTGTTGATCAATATGCTCAAAAGCAACGCAATAACCAACCCCACAATCAGGCCGATAATGCCTAAAACCAGGTCCCATGTGGAATAGTTTCGCAACCGCTTGATTTGATTTGACGAAAACTTATTGAAAGAACCCATAATATAGGGCATCAAAATTAAAAGAAGAATGCCGCAGACGACAGCAAAAACAGAGCTCGCTATATAATTTGCAGGGCTGAGGACTCGAATATTGAACAGACGATCAATAATGCCATTTTCAAATAAAAAATAACTTGATTGATAGCCGATTACCATCCCAACGATCACTATGAAAAACTTGGCTACCGACTTCAAAGTATCCCCCCGTCCTGTGCCTTTCTTCTCATTTTACAACATCATATATCACTGTTTCGGCTTCTTTTTCGCCGACACATTTCACACAAGCAATTTCACTGACCAGAATTTTTTTCGCACTGTTCAGCATTCTTTTTTCGCCGGTTGACAGTCCTTTTATGCGTTCGATTCTGATGAGGTCTCTGACCACTTGTGCCACAAGCGACAAATCTCCGCTTTTGATCTTTTCCATGTTATCTTTATAGCGTTTTGACCAGTTTGGGTCGATCGGCTCCCCGTTGGCTTGCAATGTTTTTAACAGCGCATCAATTTGCGCAGCAGAATAAACGTGTCTGATCCCCACTTGCTCAACCGTATCACTTGGGACAAACATCGTCATTTTTCCGTTATCCAATTCCAGCTCATACATATTTTCTGCGTTCAAATCAATGATGATCCCCGCTCCATACAGCGGGTGAACCACATTTTCACCTATTTTAAACATCTCAACAGCCTCTTTTCTGTATTAAATTATTATAATACAATTTTGACGAATAGTCAAAACCCTATCGAAAAGAAACCCTGCTGCAAGAATGTTTTTTTGTTTCGCCTTCAACTCGCAACAGCCGCAAATTATTCCATTATCAAAGAGCCGATGATGGATACATTCTGTCACGCCGGCTTTTGTCACAACCGCCTTTTTATGCTTTGCCTTGCTTCTTTCTTTCTTCGTAGTCTTCCAAAGCAGCCTTTACAGCCTCTTCCACCATTACAGAACAGTGAATCTTTGCTTCCGGCAGCCCGCCCAGTTCTTCAACCACACGCTGGTTTGTCAACTGCAGCGCCTCTTCAATGGTCAAGCCTTTCAACAGTTCTGTTGCCACGCTGCTTGAAGAAATTGCCGCCGCACAGCCGAATGTCATAAATTTTGCATCTTTGATGATGCCGTCTTCGATTTTTAAATACATCTCCATCTTATCTCCGCAAGAAGGGCTGCCCACTTTGCCAATGGCGTTTGCGCCTTCCAGCTCCCCCACGTTGCGCGGATTTCTGAAATGATCTAAAACTGCATTTGTGTACTCCATTTTTTTATCTTCTCCTGTCTTTGTATAATGGCGACATGGCACGTAGCCTCTTCACCACTTCGTTTATTTTTTCCGCTGTATAGTCAATATCTTCTTTTGTCGTGTGCCTGCCTATTGTTAGCCGCATCGTGCCGTGAATAAATTCGTCGTCCACATGCAATGCATTAATCACATGGGAGGGCT
>CALFLU010000046.1 GCA_937880125.1 uncultured Eubacteriaceae bacterium | reverse complement strand
ATAGTGCATGTTTTACACCACCTTTATAATATTCACCGATTTTGCAATGCCCGCACTTGCCCAGCCCGCAACACATTTTTCGCTCATAAGAAATCCAAATGTTTTCCTCAGGCAGACCTATTTGCAGCAGACCCTGCACGGAAAAGCGCATCATCGCAGGGGGTCCCACAACAATGGCAAGGGTGTCTTTGGCAGAGGCAAGGGCCAAATCGGGAATGTATTGCGTTACCAAACCTACCCGGTAGCATGCGTCGCCCAAATTGTCGTCCACGGTCAAAATCACTTCCATGCTCTCGCCCCAACGTTCAATGTCTTCGATGAACAAAATGTCTTCAGGCGTCTTAAATCCACAAATGAGCGTCATGCGTCCGCGTTGTTCTTTGTGGTTTGCAAAATAATCCACCACCCCGCGCACAGGCGAAAGCCCCGTGCCGCCGGCAATGACAATCAAGTCCTTGCCCTTGTAGTTATCTACCTCAAAGCCGTTGCCATAGGGTCCCCGCAGCAACAAGCTGTCGCCGACATAGTTTTCATAAATCTCGTTGGTCACACGCCCCACACGCCGAATGGTCAAGTCAATCGTGCCTTGGCCGATGCCGCTGACAGAAATGGGCGCTTCGCCGTATTTGGGAATGGAGACTTCAAAAAACTGGCCGGGTTTGACCTCGCCCGCATAGGCCATGCGAAAGGTGTATTCCATCGGCGTGTGCTTTATGACGTCCAAAATTTCCGAAGAAAAGGGGATATAATCGTTTTGAATCATTTTTCATTCACCTCCGCCATGGCTTCTTGCAGCCTGTTTACACAATGGGAAAAAGAAATATACTCGGGACAAATATCATCGCACCTGCCGCAGCCCACGCACATGTGGTGTCCGTTGCGCTGCTTGTAGTCCAACACTTTGTGCAGCACGCGAAAACGCATGCGCTGGCCGTTGTTTTTGCGGTAGCTGCCGCCGCCCGCCACATCGGTAAATCCGTCCACCATGCATGATGCCCACACGCGGCGTCGCTCGCCTGCGCGGCCGTTGTCGGTATAATAAATGTCTTGCATCGTAAAGCACGTGCAGGTGGGGCACACAAAGTTGCACCTGCCGCAATCCACGCAGCGATAGTCGTATTCGTCCCACATCTTGCTGCATGCCACCTCGGCAGTCAAATGGGGCGCAACTTCCACGGTGATATCGTTTTTTGTCACATAAGCAGGGGAGACATCCGTCTCCTTGCAGCCCATATCCGTCAGTGCCTTTGCCCAGCTGTCCTCTTTTACATCCACCAAATAGCTGCCGTCGGGCTGCTTGTCTATGCTCATGTCATATTGGTCGGTAAAATTGGCGTCCATGCTCACGCAAAAACAGTTTTCGAAAGACTTTTCGCAGCCCATCAAAACAATTTTCACATGTTTGCGCAAGCGGTCATAATAATAGTCGGCAGGGCCGTTGTTGAGATACATCTCATCGAGCCGTCTCAGCCCGTGCACGTCGCAGCTGCGCATAAAAATCACCGCACCTTTGTCGGGCGCCTCGGCCTGTTTTGTTTCGTTTTCCGTAAAGAAAAACAGCGTCTGCGAAACAGGCAATATCGCTTCTTTAAAGGAATAGTCCGATTTTTCGTCAAAGACAACCTCTTCCACGGTGGTAACCTCACCGTATCGAATGCAATCCGTGTCCGAAAAACGCCCGCCACCCGCTATTTTCTTTGGCGCAAAAATGCGATATTCTCCCTTGAGAGAGGCCATGAGCGCATTAATCGCCTCTGACTGAACTTCAAAGCCCATTGTTACTACCTCCGTACTTATACTTCTACTTTGCCGCCTTGTTTGGTTTGTTGCCTGTAAGTGTAGCATAAACAGCAAAAGGTCATGTTGCCTGAGCAACATGACCTTTGATTTTTCATCGGATAGCGGGATATTAATATAGGGTAAAGGTATTTTTGTGAAAATCGATTCGATTTTCCTTTTTCATCAACGACAACTCCCTTGAAAGCGCGCTGCGGTTTGCACACAAATATTCCGCAAGCTCACTGCGTCCAAAGGGAATGGTGAATCGGTTTTTGCCTTGGTGCTGTGCCTCGATGTGCAAATAGCATAAAATCTTGTCCCGCAACGTTTTTTTAGACACTACCTCCAGCTTGTTCATCAACATCACGTTTTTGTCACACATAATGCGCACGGTGTTTTCGATCAATCTGCTGTGAAAAACGCAGGAATTGGAACAAGAGTGCATTACCTTTTGAAAGGGCAAAAACAGCAGCACACAAGGACTGACGGCAACAAAGCTCACCCGCGCATCCTTTCGGCTGCCGCAGGCAAAACTCTCGCCAAACACCTCACCGACTTTGATGCTCACCAACAATGTTTTCTCGCCGTCGATGTCTTCTTTGATCATGTGCACCGCACCGGACAGCACTACGCCAACGGCGTGTATCTCCTGACTTTCCAGGTAAATGATTTCGTTTTTCTTAAAGGTTTTTAAATATCCGCCGAGACAGCGCAGCAAATCGGGTAAATCTTTTTCGTCTACACCCTTAAACAGCGGCATCGGGGCGATTTCTTTCAAGTAACGTTGCATGATTTTCACCTCATTTTCATTATAACAAATAGCGTTGCGCCCGCAACAGTTTTTTGTTTTTCTGCCGCAGTGAAATTTTTTCAACACAATGTCAAAGGGCAATTATGCGCAAAGAGGGGAGGGGGGCGCGAAGTTTTTATGTGTCATAAAAAAACGTATTTGTCCTATCAACACGTTTTTGTGCGCCGCAAATGCCGCTCACAGCAAGGCGAAAATACAGTGCGGCAAAAAAAATAACATCCAGGCGCAGCAAACAAAATGGGATGCCAAAAACAAAACAGCTGCCTGTTTTGTAGGTCACTTTACGGGTTCTTGAAAAATTTTACAAAACGTATTATAATCTCTAACTGTGACACAAACATAGGAGCCTTTATGGAAAAATTATACGCAAGAGCCGCCCGCTATTTTTTGTTGGGTATTATACTGACCAAACTACTCAGTCTCTTCAGCGATATCATTTTGGCATGGCGCTATGGCACAAGCGCTGTCAGCGATGCTTTTATTGTGGCACAGGCAGTGCCCACGCTGTTGCTTGCTGCGCCGGCTATGGCCCTTACCATCAATTTACCCCGACTCTTTTACAGGCAAAACGACCTGGAACCGGAAGAACAAAATCGATTTTCTTCCGCACTGCTGGGTATCATGCTCCTCATTGCTTTGGCGCTGGGTGTGGCAGTGTTCTTTTTCCCGCAATATGTCATCAAGGCGCTGGCCTTCGGTTTTGACGAAAAATCTGTTGCGGCCGCTCTTCCTTTAACAAAAATTCTCGCCTTTGCCATGGTGCCGCCGGCCCTGGCAAGCGTTTGGAAAGGCTATGGACACAGCAAGAGCAATTTGTCGCTCTTTGCCGTGGAATCCGCCATCATTTCGCTGTGCATGACCGCGGGCATTTTTCTGAGCAACAACGAAAACATTTTGCCCATTGCCTACGCCACCCTGGCAGGCTACGTCCTTGCCATGGCGCCCGGGCTTATAAGCGCTATCAAAAACGGTTTTCGCTACCGCCCGACACTCTCCTTTAACAACAAAAAAACAAAGGGCTTTGCAGTCATGCTCTTGCCCGCACTGTTGTTTTATTTCAGTTATGAAATCATTCATCTCATCGACAGAACACTGGCTTCCACACTGGGCACAGGCATGGTCTCGTCTTTGCGCTATGCACAAAAACTGCAAAGCATGGTCGTAGTTCTCGTATTTTTCTTCATCTATTCCGTGCTTTTTCCGCTGCTCAGCAGAAGCTTTGAAGAGGGTAGGGCCGATAGCTTTCGCCAATCGGTGCGCTCCACGCTGAGTATTGCGCTGCTGTGGACGTTTCCTTTTATCATTTTTTTGACGGCACTGTCCAGCCCCGTTGTGCGCCTTATCTATCAGCACGGCGCCTTTGACGGCGTATCACTCATTCGCACGTCGCATCTCTTTGCGGGCTATGCGCTGATTATTTTGCCTCTCTCGCTTAGGCTATTATTGGATAATGCCTTCTTTGTCATGCGTGAAATCAAAATCCCCGTCATCACCGCCCTCATTACCTTAGCGCTCAACGTAGGCCTCGACTTTTTACTCGTGCCGCGCATGGGCGAGGTGGGCATTGTGCTTGCAGCCCTCGGTGCCAATATTATCCACGTCGTGATTCTCTTCAGTGCGCTCAAGGAGCGTATCGGCGCCTTCGGACTCTGGGGAATTGTCAAAAACTTTCTCAAGCTGCTGTTGGCGGCAGGACCCATTGGCCTGGCACTGGTAACGGCTTTTACCCTGACGTTTTACTCCATGCGCCCGACCCTTGCGCACCTGTTGATTATTTTGACGGTTTTGTTTTTTGTCAACTTCATCGCTTTTCGAATCCTCATGCGGCTGTTGCGCGTGGAAGGTTTTCACTATCTGTATTTATACCGCGATCGCCTCAAGGCTGTTTTTCGCCCCACACAGGTGCATGCGCAACATAGCTTCACACCTTCCCTGCAGCCGGTGAGCACCTTTGTCGCAGGATACGAAAACTACTTTGACATGGCCTATGATTACGAGAGCATGCTGCGCGGAAACGAACGCACGGCAGAACTCTTTGATGATGAGAGTGCCTACAACTTCCTGCAACAAAAAATAGATCTCAAGGCAGACGAAGAAGCTCTTAGCAGCGAACTTGCCTCCATTAAAGAGCACCTCATTCCCTCAAAAATCAGAAAAAGAGCAAAGAGGCAATACCTCCTCAGCAAACGACACCTCACCAAAGCCGTGGCCAAACACAAGCACGAAAAGAATGAGAAAACTGCGGCGAGTACCCAAAGCACGGCACCTGCCGACACATCGATATTGTCCGCATCCCATGAAACAGATGGTGAGTTCCTCAAAGAAAAGCTTGCCGCAGACAACCACGTAACAAATAAAGCCGAATACGCCGCAGATAAAGAGGGGAGTGCACTGCAGCATTTGGACGATATGGATTTGGTCTTTACCAATCCCGAAATCGAAACCATCGCCGCAGGCTATGATGCAAAAGAGAAGGAAACAAAACCCACCGGCAAAGAAAAATTTTTGGCCGCACTGGACAAATTTCTCGGCATGCCCAAAGATGAAGACTTTGATGACGAAAAATAAAAGGAACCGTAAAAGCTGCCCTCTGCAAATAGGGCAATACTCCGCAAGAAAAACAATAATAATACATAAAATATATTTCATGTATTGTTGACATTTTTTAACTCAAATGTTATTATAATAACGAAGTCGGCTCGCGTTAAAAGGGCCGCAAATTTTAAAAAGGCAGAGAAGAATATGGCAACAAACCTGGATAACATACAATTAACGATAATTGTAGGTCATTTCGGGAGCGGCAAAACAGAATTTTCCGTAAACTACGCAATGAAAATGCAAGAAGCGGGACACAAAGTCGCCCTGGCAGACTTAGATATTATCAACCCTTATTTTCGTACCCGAGAAATTACCGACGAACTGGAAGCCAAAGGCATCCGCGTAATTTCTTCCGTCTTAGGCAACAAAGAAAGCCATCCCATGGATCTTCCATCCTTATCACCCGAACTGAATCTACTTTTTCAAACCGACCAGTACTACGGCATTGTCGACGTAGGGGGCAACCCCGAAGGTGCCAGAGCCCTGGGGCGTTTTTCTGATGGCATCAAAAAAACAAACTATAATATGTATATGGTTGTCAATGCCAACAGACCCGAAACCGAAACGGTGGAGACGGTTTTGTCTTTCATGAGAGGCATTGAAGAAAAATCTAAACTCAAAATCAGCGGTTTTATCAACAACACCCATCTCGTTCGAGACACCTCGCCCGAAGACATTCTCAAAGGCGACAAGCTCGTGCGCGAAGTCAGTGAAGCTACAAACCTGCCTGTGATGTATACTTCCTACATCAAAGAAATGGTGGATATGAGCGGCTATGACCTGGCGGGTGAAAAATTTCCCATGACTATGCTTATGAGGCCCGAGTGGCTTTAAATAAATAAGAGAGGTGGCGCTATAATGGCAAAAGCGAAACTCACATTCGACACAGAGAAATGCAAAGGTTGTGAACTTTGCGTAACTTTCTGTCCCAAAAAAATCTTAGTACTCGACAGTGAAACCAATGCAAAAGGATACTACCCTGTCACAGTGACCGACATCGATGAATGCATCGCATGCGGTACTTGTGCAATCATGTGTCCCGACAGCATTATCACTGTCGAAAAAGAGTAGGAGGAAGGAGAACAAAATGGCAAAGAAATTGATGAAAGGTAACGAAGCATTGGCAGCAGCGGCTATTGCAGCCGGCGCAACACATTTCTTCGGTTACCCCATTACACCACAAAGCGAACTGATCGAGTATATGGCACGAGAAATGCCCAAAGCAGGCGGATGTTTTCTGCAGGCTGAGAGCGAAGTTGCAGCAAGCTACATGGTATACGGTGCCGGCGGAGCGGGCGCGCGTGTTATTACGTCCACATCTTCACCCGGTTTGGCTCTCAAACAAGAAGGCCTGACCTACATGGTAGCTGCTCAAATTCCGGCAGTTGTCATCAACGTATCCAGAGGTGGCCCCGGTTTGGGTAACATCCTTCCGCAACAAAGCGACTATTTCATGTGTACACGCGGCGGCGGAAACGGCGACTACTACCACCCGTGCTTCGCACCTGCAAGCGTGCAGGAATGCGCAGACTTGGTTACAGAAGCCTTTGACATTGCCGACAAATACAGAATGCCTGTATTGATTTTGGCAGACGGTCTCATCGGCCAAATGATGGAACCCGTAGAAATCAAAGAAGCAACCGAAAAACCCATCGACAAACCCTGGGCAGCAGACGGCGGTCATGTAAAACGCGGCGAACACAACCGTATTAATGCCATGATCCTTCCCGCAGACGGCCTGGAAGAGCTCAACCATGTCATTCAAGCAAAATTGAAAGACTATTCCGAAAACTATGTACGTTATGAAGCCATCGACGTTGAAGACGCAGACATCGTGCTCGTAGCATACGGCACACCCAGCAGAGCTTGCAAAAACGTACTGAAAAAAGCAAAAGAAGAGGGACTCAAATTCGGATTGATCAGACCTATTTCTCTCTATCCGTTCCCCAAAGAAGCTTTTGACAAAATCAACCCGAACTGTAAAGCCATCATCAGCGTAGAACAAAGCTGCGGACAGATGATCGAAGACATTCGTCTCTCCGTGTTGGGCAAATTCCCCATCAAATTCTTCGGAAGAACAGGCGGAAACCCGATCATTCCTGATGCTGTATACAGTTACGCGAAAGAAGTATTAGGAGGTAAAGCATAATGGCTGTTGTATATAAAAAATCACCCGCATTAACCGATGCTCCTTTGTCATTCTGTCCGGGATGCACACACGGCATCATTCACAAACTCGTTGCGGAAAACTTGGTAGAACTCGGCGTATTTGATCGTGCAGTAGGCGTTGCGCCTGTTGGCTGCGCAGCATTGAGTGACTACTTCTTTGCATGCGACATGTATGTAGCGGCACACGGTCGTGCACCGGCAGTTGCCACGGGACAAAAAAGAGTTCACCCCGACAACTTTGTATTCACATACCAAGGCGACGGTGACTTGGCTTCCATCGGTACGGCAGAAGTTGTTCATGCCGCACACAGAGGCGAAAAAATTTCGACCATCTTCGTTAACAATGCTATTTACGGCATGACCGGCGGACAGATGGCACCCACAACGCTCGTTGGCCAAAAGGCTTCCACAGCTCCTTACGGCAGAAGCGAAGAGCATTGCGGCAAACCCATTCGTATCGCTGAAATGATTGCAACCATCGAAGGCGCTAAATTTGTTGAACGTGTATCCACCGATACCCCCGCAAACGTGCGCAAAGCGAAAAAAGCTATTCGCCGTGCATTTGAATGCCAAATTCAAGGCAAAGGCTATGCTTTGGTTGAAGTATTGTCCACATGCCCGACAAACTGGGGTTACACACCTGCTGGCGCCATGACATGGCTCCAAGAAAACATGATCCCTTATTACCCGTTAGGCAACTTTAAGGATTTTGAATAAAGGAGGAGTATGTGATATGTTAGAACAAGTATTGGTAGCTGGTTTTGGTGGACAGGGCGTACTGCGTATCGGTCAAATGATCGCATATGCGGGCTTTGCAGAAGGCAAAGAAGTAACATGGGCTCCCTCTTACGGTCCTGAAATGCGCGGCGGTACGGCAAACTGCAGCGTCGTAATTTCTGATGAAGAAATCGGTGCTGCGCAAGTTCTCGAAGCCAACAGCGTAATCGTAATGAACCTTCCTTCCTTGCATAAATTTGAAGACACGGTTATCCCCGGAGGAAAACTGTTCATTAACAGCTCCATCATCAAAGAAAAATCAAAGAGAGACGACATCACCGTTTACTATGTAGACGCACAGGAAAAAGCAGAAGAGCTGGGCAACAGCAGAGGCGCCAACATGGTTATCCTCGGTGCCTATGCAAAAGCTACACAAACCGTTACCCTCGAAAGCCTTTATGATTTGGTAAAACAAACATTCACAGGCGACAAAGCAAAATTTGTTGATTCCAACATTGCTTGCATCAAAGCCGGAGCGGAAATGGTATAAAGCACCACTCTCGATTCTTAAGAAGACACACCTTGGTGTGTCTTCTTTGTTTACATGCAAAATATATAGGGTGCCACTGGACTTTTTTACCACTTTTTGATAAAATATTTTCTTGTAATTTAAATAGTGGAGCAAGAATATGACGACAACAACAAACCATCATTATTGGTTTTCAAATCACGATACCGTGGCCTTGGCAAAGCAATATGCAACCCCGCTGCACGTGTTTAGCGAAGATGTCATTCGCCAAAACAT
>CALFLU010000045.1 GCA_937880125.1 uncultured Eubacteriaceae bacterium | reverse complement strand
TCCCTACACGACGCTCTTCCGATCTGTATTAGTGTAACACCCATTCAGCTTGTGACGGGGCTAAATGCCGTGGTCAACGGCGGCAACCTCATGAAACCGATTATTGCCAAGCAAATCATCAGCGGCGAGACGGGTGAAGTGATTAAAACCTATCAGCCCGAGGTTGTCAGAAAAGTGGCTTCAAAGGATTCTTCTGCAAAAGTGTTGGAGATTATGCGTGAAATGATTCTTGCAACACCGGGCTTTCAGCGCCTGGCAGGGGATGTGCAAATCGCGGGCAAAACGGGCACAGCGGAAAAGGCGGGCCCCGGCGGGTATCAAAAAGGCAAATATGTGGCATCGTTTTATGGTGTGGCACCCTATGAAGATCCGCAAATTGCAGTGTATGTGCTGGTGGACGAGCCCGAAGGTGCCAGATTCGGCGGTCAGGTGGCAGCGCCGCCCGCCATTGAGATTTTGAAAAAAACCGTGAATTATTATAACTATAAATACAGCGGCGGCAGCGCAACACCCGCACAGATCGTGCCTGATTTCCGCGGTGAAAACATAGAATCCGTTGTGGAAGTGATAAACACACTGGGACTGGGCTATACCATTCAAGGAGACAATACGGGCATTGTCACGGTGCAAAATCCCGTAAATGTGGAATATGCCAAGGCGAGCAGCATAAACGTTGTGCTCACAGTCAGCTCCACATCCACCGCCGACGGCAAGGTGATTGTGCCTGACTTAAACGGACTGGGCGTGCAGCGCGCCAACGAAATTCTCACGAAGCTGGGACTGAAAGTGACCATCAAGGGCGGCGGCATTGTTCGCGGGCAAAGTCCCGGTGCGGGCATTTTGGTGGAGCCGGGTTCGGAAGTGGAAATCATCTGCGAATATGCACAGTAAGTTTGTAAAAACAGGAAAAAATGATGAACAACCATATAGAAAGTGGTATAATATTTATTTGGTAAAGTGGATTTAATAATCAACAATGGCGATATTATTTTTTTGAAACAGCGACACGGAGTTGGAATGGAAAAAATTACACTAAACGAATTGGTACAAAGCATGAACGGCAGCTTGCTCAAAGAAGGTTCAAAGCATATTTATGATGCTGTGAGCATTGACAGCCGAAGTTTGGAGCCGGGCAGTATTTTTTTTGCGATTCGCGGAGAAAATATGGATGGGCACGACTATGTTGCAAGTGCCGTTGCGACCGGGGCTGCGGCGGTGGTGATACACCGCGAGGATATGGGTGTGAGGGCAGCAGATGCGGCCGTTATTAAAGTGGACGATACCACGCAGGCATTGCTGGACTTTGCGGGATATTATCGCTCTCTTTTTCATATTCCTATCGTTGCCGTAACGGGCAGCAGCGGAAAAACCACGACAAAAGACATTGTAGCCTCCGTGCTCAGTGCAAAATATAACACGCTGAAAACACAGGGCAATTTGAACAATCAAACGGGCATGCCGCTGACTGTTTTGCAGTTAAACAGCAGTCATGAGGCGGCGGTAATAGAGTTGGGACTTTGCGACAAAGGCGAAATTGCAACCATGGCAAAATCGCTTCGCCCCGATATTGGGATTGTGACCAATGTGGGCTATTCGCATTTGGAAAAACTGGGGACACGCCAGGGTATCTATGAAGAAAAGGTGAGCCTTTTTGCCGATTTCGGCGCGCGAAACGCTGCGGTGGTCAATCGGGACGATGGGTTTTTAAAACAATATCATTCCGGCAACCATGCCGTCATTGGTGTGGGCATCTCTGAGGGCGATATTAAAGCGACGGATGTGGTGTTAAACGAAGAGGGCATTGAATTTTGTGTAAATGCGGAGCGGTATTCTTTTTCGTTGCCGGGCAGGCACAACGTGTATAACTGTTTGGTGGCTGTGACAATAGGCAAAATGCTTCATTTGACGCAAGAGGAGATTCAAAAAGGGTTTGACGATTTTTCGCCCAGCAAAAACAGAATGGATTTTCAGACCGTTGCGGAAATTATGATCATCAACGACTGCTATAACTCCAACCCCGACGCGGCCAGAGCGGCGCTGGATGTGCTGAGCGACATGCAATGCGACGGCAAAAAAATTGCGGTTTTGGCGGATATGTTGGAACTTGGGGAGCAGGCGGGAGTGTTGCACGAAGAGTTGGGCGTCTATGTGGCGCAAAAAAATATCGATCGGGTGATAACGGTGGGTGAACAAGCGGCGCATTTGGCACAGGGTTGCCGCATGGGCGGCATGGAAGAAGAGCGCGTGGAGCACTGTCTTAACAACGAGCAAGTGGTGCAATATTTGGTGCAAACGGCACATAAAGGCGATTGTGTTTTGCTCAAGGGTTCACGCGGCATGCACTTAGAAGAAGTTTTGTCGCAATTTACGGAGCGAAAGAGAGGATAACATGAAAACAGTAAGTGTGGTTTTCATCGTTTCTTTTGTGATTACTGCAGGAATGCTCATTTGGTTAATTCCCGTGCTTCGTCGCGCCTGTTTTCAGCAAAGCATTTTGGAAGAAGGCCCAAGGTGGCACTTGAGCAAGGCGGGTACGCCGACAATGGGCGGCATTGCCATTGTCAGCGGTGTGATGATTGCGCTGATTATCGGAGCATTGATTTTTAAATATTCGTTTTTGCTGTTGGGCGTCTTTTTTTTATATTTCGCGTTAATCGGTTTTGTGGACGACTACATCAAGGTTATCAAAAAGAGAAATTTGGGACTCAATCGCATTCAAAAATTGATTTTGCAATTTGTCGGTGCGGTAGCTTTGGCAATTTATGCGGCGAATGATCCGTCGATCGGTACGGTGTTTTATGTGCCGTTTTATCAAAACATCGCAAACTTTCACTGGCTGTATTATCCTTTTACGGTCTTTGCCATTTTGGGTGTGGTTAACGCCGTAAACTTTACGGATGGATTAGACGGACTGGCATCCGGTGTGAGCGCTGTGGTGTTTTTGTTTTTTGTTGCGGCGGCTTTGGTCATGAGTTATGTATCTGCAGGTGCCATGGCGGCGGCGTGTTTGGGGGCGTGTTTGGGATTTTTGATCTTTAACCGCTATCCGGCAAAGGTGTTTATGGGAGATACGGGGGCTATGGCATTGGGTGGTGCGGTAATACTGCTTGCCGTGGTGATGCGGCTGCAGATTTTTATTTTGATTACAGGGGCAATTTATGTGTTGGAGGCGCTTTCTGTGGTGCTTCAAATCAACTATTTCAAATATACGAGAATTAAGACGGGGACAGGCAAGCGCATATTTAAAATGGCGCCCATTCACCATCATTTGGAGATGAGCGGCATGAGCGAAAACAATATTGTGGTGCTCTTTACCCTCATTACGATCATTACCAGCGCAGTGGCCTTTATTGCGCTGTGGGTGATTGTTTAAGGAGTGTTGACATGACTGTGTTTGATCAGACTTTTTTTGTTTTAGGGGCGGCGCGCAGCGGCGTGGCGTTGGTGGATTATTTATTGAAACACGATGCAAAAAAAATATTTTTTGCAGATAATAAGCCGATACAAGAATGCATTGCGAATGCAGCTGAGCGTGAAAAATATGTTGCTGCACCCAATTTGGTATTGTTGATGGGAACAAAAATCGATGAAGAAATCATCGCTGAGGCGGATTTGCTCATTACCAGCCCTTCGGTGCCACCTGCCAATGCCATTGTCCAAAGTGCCAAAAAATATAACATCCCCGTAATGACGGAAATCGAATTTGCGTACACGTTGGGCAAAGCGCCGATTATTGCCATTACGGGCACCAACGGAAAAACCACGACCACGACGCTGACGGGAGAGGTGATGAAAAGCGCGCAAATTCCCGTTTGTGTAGGGGGCAATATCGGCACACCGCTGATAAGCTGTGTGGACGAGGTGGGCAAAGACGGTGTGATGGTGGCGGAAATCTCCAGCTATCAGTTGGAATTGTGCGAGGTGTTTCATCCGAAAATCGCCGTCATTACCAACATCACCCCCGACCATTTGGACCGACACGGCTCGTTTGAAGAATATACCCGCGTAAAATATAAAATCACCGCACATCAAGGGCCGCAGGACGTGCTGATTCTCAATGCGGACGACGATCTTGCCCGCGCGGCTGAGGAGCTGACGCAGGCGCAATGTCTGCTGTTTAGCACGAGGCAAAAGGTGCACAACGGCGCCTATTATAGTGCGCAAGACGGCGGACTGTATCTGGTGCGCGACGGTGCGGAGACGCTGTTGATGTATCAAAAGGAGCTGAAAATTCCCGGTTTGCACAACGCGGCCAATGCACTTTGCGCAATATTGGCCGGCTATGCCTTTGGCCTGGAGCTGAGTCAAATCATTGCCGCTGTTAAGGCCTTTGGCGGTGTAGCGCATCGCATTGAATATGTGGACACCAAAGAGGGTGTGGATTATATCAACGACAGCAAAGGAACCAACACTGACGCCACAACGATTGCTCTAAAAGCGATGAGTAAGCCTGTGGTGCTGATTTTGGGCGGATATGACAAAGGCGGAGAGTTTGACGCGCTGATGCCTGTCATCAAAGAAAAAGCAATCTTTGTCATCACGGTGGGCGCCACAGCCGAAAAAATTGAAAAAATGTTACAAGAAAACGAGTTTGATGCCTTTGTCCGTGCAAAAGATTATAAAGAAGTCGTGGCACTGGCGCATAAAAAGGCAAAGGCTGGACAAGTGGTGCTGCTTTCGCCCGCCTGTGCAAGTTGGGATATGTTTTCATGTTTTGAGGAGCGGGGAGAGGTATTTAAAGAACTCGTGGGAGAAATATAGACATGCCGCTGCAAAAAGGAAAGTGGGATATTAATCTGCTTTTGACGGTGCTGGCACTTACGTGTTTTGGCGTGCTGATGGTGTTTTCCGCCAGCATGTATTCGGCGAGCGTGGAATGGAACAACGAATATTTTTATTTTTCAAAACAGATCAAAGCTGCAATCTTCGGCATTTTTGTCATGGTCATCGCCTCCTATATTCCTTATCGTTTTTATCGCCGATTTGCCGTTTTGGGCATTATTGTTTCGGTGATTTTGTTGGTGTTGGTCTTTGTGCCCAGCATCGGTGTGGAGGTCAACAATGCCAGACGGTGGATTAATCTGCGTTTTATGCTTTTTCAGCCCTCGGAGCTGGTGAAGCTGGCGGTGATTTTGTATATGGCGCATTCGTTGGAACAGAAAAAAGACAAAATCAGGACATTTCGCGACGGTATTTTGCCCTATTTGGTGCTTGCGGGCGTTTTGGGCGGGCTGATTTATAAGGAGCCGAACTTGAGTACGGCCTTGATTATATTCGGCATTATTTTTGGCATGATGTTTGTGGCGGGTGTAAACTTGAAATACATTTTGGCCTTGGGCGCCGTGGGCGTGGTGGGTGTTGTGCTGCTGATGCAGCAGGCCTCCTGGCGTGCGGGGCGTATTGCGGCGATGTTTGACCCCTGGGCGTATCGTCTCGATGAAGGCTGGCAAATTATACAGTCGCTCATGGGGCTGGGTGCGGGGGGTGTGTTTGGTCAAGGCCTTGGCAACGGCAAGCAAAAGCTCTTGTTTATGCCTGAGGCGGAAAATGACTATATTTTGGCACATATCGGCGAAGAATTGGGTCTTTTGGGCACCCTTGCCGTGCTGTTTGTTTTTATTTATCTGATTTATCGCGGCGTGAAAATCGCCATTAATACACCGGATCGCTTTGGCTCTTTGTTTGCAGGCGGCATTATGATTATGATTGGTTTGCAGGTGATGATCAACGTGGGGGTTGTAACCAACTCCATTCCTTCCACGGGCATACCGCTGCCGTTTTTGAGCTATGGCGGCACCTCGCTGGTGATGAATTTGTTTGCCATGGGTATACTGCTTAATATATCCAGAAGCGCGAATACGGGGTGAAGTGATGCGTGTTTTGATTGCAGCCGCCGTAACGGGCGGCCATATCTATCCGGGTCTTGCCATTGCCGAAGAATTAAAAGCGCGGGGCGGAGAAGATGTAGTTGTGGAATTTATGGGTATTGAAGGAAAACTGGAGGATAAAATCCTCGGCAAAGCGGGCTACATCGTACATCATATTTCGGCGGCGGGATTTGAAAAAAGTTCGTTAAAAAAAAGAATAAAGGCGGCGGCGCTCATGGTGCGCGCATACAAAGATGCCGCAAAAATCATCAAAGACTTTGCGCCGGACGTGGTGGTGGGCATGGGTGGTTTTGTCACGGCCTATGCCATTGCGGCGGCAAGGCGTCAAAAGGTGCCTACGTTGATGCATGAGCAAAATGCCTATCCCGGCAGGGCTGTGCGTGCCGCAGCGCGCTTTTGTGATGTGATTGCCTTGAGCTTGGAAGATGCGAAAAAACATTTTCCTCCCAAGCAACAAAAGAAAATCATCGTCACGGGCAACCCTGTGCGCAGAGCCTTTGCAGAATACTCGCAGTCTCAGGCACGAGAGCAACTGGGCATAAAACAAGAAGGCTGTTTGGTTTTGGCCCTTGGCGGCAGCCAGGGCGCGCGAAACATCAACCAAGCGGTAATCGGCACTGCGGCAAAGATGAAAGACAGGGCGGTGCGCTTTATACTTCTGACAGGGCAGAACCATTATGAGGATGTCAAAACGCTTTTGCAAGCGCAGGAAGTGCGCGACAATATCGAGCTGCTGCCTTACAGCAACGACATGCCGCTGCTGCTCAATGCCTGCGACATCGTGGTTTGCCGAGGCGGCGCCACGACGTTGTTTGAAAACATGGCCGCAGGCAAGCCGGGTATCTATATTCCATACCCCTATGCCGCCAACGACCATCAGCGCCATAACATTGCCTATATTGTGGACAAAGGCGGCGGTATCATGCTGGAAGATAAAGGATTGAGCGCTGCGCAACTGGCAGAGTCCATTGACGGATTGATTGGCGATAAAGAACGTCTTGCGCACATGGCAATGTGTGCAAAACAAGCTGCCCCTGCAGGGGTGCTGGACAAAATTTGCCTGGCAATAGAAAAATTGGCAGCAGGGAAATGACAACAAAACAGCAAGCAGTAATTGAGCGTGTTAAATGCATTGAGGATAGCAATGGAAAATAAAAATCGCAAAGTCAAGGCAACAAAGGAAAAGAAAGTGCTTTCGCCGCTCGCGCCGCGGGTGTATTTTGTCGTGATTTTATTGATTGCTTCCATCGGGCTGTATTTTTCCATGAAAAGCGACGCTTTCGGCATTGACCACATCTCTGTATCGGGCAACACCCTAACCGATGCGGAAACCATTATGAAAATCGCTGCGGTGCCCGCGGGTGAAAACATTTTTCAAATCAACACGGCACAGCATGAAAAATATATCGAGGATTTATACTATATTAAAAAAGCAAAAATCAAGCGTGTGCTGCCCTCCAGCATTGTCATTGTCGTCGTGGAAAAAGAACCGATTTTTATTGTCAGCGACGGCGGAAACTATATCTACCTTGACGAAAATTTGGTCGCCATCAAAGAGCAGGCCATGGCCGATACGCCCAGTATACCGCTGCTGAGCAATGTAAAAGTGCTCAACGCGCAGGCGGGGCAACAAATTGAAGTGGAAAAGGTGGGTGTGCTGGACATGGCCTATAAAATCACCTTGGAGTTAAAAAAACTGGGCGTGATACACAATGTCAGTGAATTTTATATGACCGAAGAAGGCGGCATGAATTTGTATACCAAGGGCGGCAGTGTCATCCGCATAAAAAACATGAAAATGTTTGAGGAAAACGTACAATTTATTTATACGATGCTCTTTGACGACACCAAACCGATGAATGTGGAATTGATTGAAAACGGCAAGCACGTCTATAAGCCCGTGTACTGAAAATATTTTAAAAAAGTATTGTTATTCGTTCGGAAAATCGATACAATATACCAATAGAGAATGAAAGACGGTTTAAGGAGGTATTCTTATGCCTTATGAGATGGACATGCTGGTAGAGACTTTTGCGGACATCCGCGTGATGGGTGTGGGCGGCGGCGGAAACAACGCGGTCAACCGCATGATTGAAGAGGGAATTGAAGGAGTCAGCTTTATAGCTGTAAATACAAACAAATCCGACCTGGCGCTTTCCCTTGCGGAAACCAAGATTCAAATCGGCGATACCACGACAAATGGATTGGGCGCAGGTGCCAATCCCGAGGTGGGGCAGCGTTCGGCAGAGGAAAGCAAAGAAATACTCATGGACGCCATAAAAGGCGCCGACTTATTGTTTATTACGGCAGGTATGGGCGGCGGCACGGGCACGGGCGCAAGCCACATTGTGGCAAACATTGCCAAGGAATTGGGCATTTTGACCATTGGTGTAGTTACCAAACCCTTCGGTTTTGAGGGCAAGGTGCGTCTTGCCAATGCGGAGATGGGCATTAGCCTGTTGACACCGCAGGTGGACTCGCTGGTTACCATTCCCAATGACCGTCTTTTGAAAATAGCAGACAACAAAACATCGCTCAAGGACGCTTTTCGCATTGCCGACAGCGTGTTGGTGCAAGGGGTGAAGGGGATTAGTGATTTAATTACCAAACCCGGCCTTGTGAGCTTGGACTTTGCCGATGTCAAGACCATTATGCAAGAAGCCGGCATGGCGCATATGGGCATGGGTTATGCCACGGGCGAAAACAAAGCGGCAGAGGCAGCAAGCCAGGCCATTCAAAGCCCGCTGCTCGAAACAAAGATCGACGGCGCAACCGGGCTGCTTATCAACATTACGGGCGGCAACGATATGACGCTGTTTGATGTGGAAAAAGCGGCACAAATTGCCAAGGACAGCGCGGATCCCGATGCCAATGTTATCTTTGGTGCCACCATTGACCAAAACATGGACGACGCAATGAAAATTACCATCATTGCAACGGGGTTTGAATATGTCAGTCACTTGCCCGGCGGAGTTGGCGGAGGCAAAAGCACCGTGAGCGGCGGATTTGATGTTCCGGATTTTCTCGTGAAAAAACAACAGCCTTAAGGGGCAATCAAATGATACAGCAAGGGATATTCTGCGGAATATCCTTTTTCTTTGAAAAAAAGAAAGTGAGGCAGGCAGGTGCAAGACAAAAACAAAATTGCGCTCATCGGCATGCCCCTTGCGGGCAAAAGCGCTGTGGGCAGGGCGCTGTCAGAGCAAACGGGTATGCGCCATGTGGATTTGGACGAAGAAATTGAAAAAAAACACGGGTCCATCGCGTCTGAAGATAACA
>CALFLU010000044.1 GCA_937880125.1 uncultured Eubacteriaceae bacterium | reverse complement strand
CTGGGTTCAGAACGTCGTGAGACAGTTCGGTCCCTATCCGTCGTGGGCGCAGGACATTTGAGAAGATCTATCCTTAGTACGAGAGGACCGGGATGGACAAACCAATGGTGCACCAGTTGCCGTGCCAACGGCACAGCTGGGTAGCTACGTTTGGATCGGATAAGCACTGAAAGCATCTAAGTGCGAAGCCGACTTCAAGATGAGATGTCCCATCACAAAAGTGAGTAAGGTCTCTGGTAGACCACCAGTTTGATAGGCCGGAGGTGTAAGTGCAGTAATGTATTTAGCTGACCGGTACTAATCGACCGAGGGCTTAACCTTATCATTTCTTGTGAATATCTTATTCACCGCATATGCAATTTTCAATGAACATGAATGTGTTCATTAACATTGTAAAAAAAATCCGTGACTATAGCAAAGGAGCCACACCTGTTCCCATACCGAACACAGCAGTTAAGTCCTTTTGCGCTGATGGTACTTGGCGGGCGACTGCCTGGAAGAGTAGGTCGTTGCGGGTTTTTTTATTTTTTTACTTAAAACATTTTCTTTAATAAAATAATTATGTGCAATTTATAGGCAGATTTATGGGAATTAATCGGTACAATGATGATACCGATTATTTTTTTGTGGATTTAGCTGATTTTTTATGAATGTATTATTGATAAAATAAAATTTGTAACGACGAATATTCTTAGGTATAATATATGAAAATAAGAACCAGGAGGCAAGGTTATGGATTGGAAATATAAAGATGGAGCAATTTATAATACGAACGATGCCGGGGAGTTGATGGCTGAGGCCACTTACGCAAAAACGAAGGATAATGAAATTGACATCAATCATGTTTATGTCAATCCTGTGTTGCGTGGCGAAGGGGTTGCGGGAAAAGTGATGGAAGAAATGACGGTATTTTTACGAAACGAGGGCTGGAAAGCGACAGCGTCTTGCTCCTATGCAAACAGTTGGTTGAAAAAGCATAAAGACACACATGCAGACATAATTTCTGATGATTTTGACAGCGGAGATGCGGCTTGCAGAATTGATGGCAAGCATTGATATTCTGAAAGAGGCACAGAGATGAAAGTAGGCGTTATCAGATGCATGCAGACAGAGGATATGTGTCCCGGAACTACAGATTTTAAGGTGATTCGCGAGAAGAAGTGCGCTTTTGAAGGGGTTGAAGGAGATATTGAAATTATCGGATTTGAATCTTGCGGCGGATGTCCCGGCAAAAAGGCGGTAACTCGCGCAGCTGAAATGGTGAGGCGTGGAGCAGATACTATTGTGCTTGCTTCATGCATCATGAGGGGAAACCCCATTGGATTTGCTTGCCCGCATGGAGAAAAAATGAAAGAAGCGATAGCGCAAAGAATCGGCGAAGAGGTGAAGCTGATTGACTGGACCCACTAAAGATGGGTGCGGTGCATTTTTATCAAATCAGGAAGAATAAATTCTTTTCCTTGCAAAGCGAGGCATTTCGTTATAGAATTTCCTTAAGAAACAATTAATAAAGGGAGTGATGTAATGAATTTCGACGGAGGGCAAATTTTATCCACCTTTGTGAAGATGGAGCAGGAAGTGGCGAAGTATTACAAAGATTTGGCGGAAAATGCGTCAGACGAAAGATCAAAGGCCTTACTTAACAGGCTGTCACTCGAAGAGGAAAATCACGAAAAAATCTATCAAGCCATTTTGAATAAATATGGCGGCGCGATGGAAAGAGAATTTTCCAATGATGAAGTTGTCTATGTGCAATCACTGATTGAGCAGAATGTATCTGCAAAGCACCGATTTGACAAAAAAATGAAAATCAAAGACGCACTGGATTTGGCAGAACAAATGGAGCGTGACGGTATATTATTTGTTCACCAAATGATGGAGATGTATCCCGATATTGCACAGGATGAGATGAAAATTATCTTGAAAGAAGAAAAGAAGCATCTTCAGTTGGTCAGAGAAAGAGGACAATTTGCCCCGCTGCGCTCTTTGGGGCTATAGCGAATGGAAAAATTGGCGATGAAGCCAATAAAAAAGCTGCGAATGTCGCAGCTTTTTTATTGTAATGAAACAAAATGAGTTGCTTATTTGGCCGTCTCTGCTTCATCAGGTGGTAAGGTTTTTTTATGGCGCAATGTCTTGGTGCCGACAATGGCAAGGTTAATTGCCAGGATAATCAGCAAAACACTAAATATAACTTGCAGTCCCTCTGCGCCCATGGTGCCGTTGCCGGCGGTGAGTTTTGCTATGTTGTTAACAACGGTAATGACCAAAGCGGCAATGGTTGCGATGTACATAAATGCCATAGGGAAGTAGAACATTTTATTATTTTTTCCCGCATTGCCGAGCCATACGGCAACAGCAAGAAGCGCCAAAGCGCCTAAAAGCTGATTGGCAGAGCCAAACAGCGGCCAGATTTTTGCATATCCGCCCACAGCCATGGCACCGCCGATGGCCACGGTAATCAAGGTAGAAACATAGGGATTGATCAATACTTTGCGTACGCCTGTGAGGCTGGCTGGATCTTCGCCGCTTTTTAAGAAAAATTCGGTAAACATATATCTTGCCAATCGTGTTGCAGTGTCCAAAGAGGTGAGGCAAAATACGGAGACGGAAAGAATAATCAGCGCATAAGCAACATTATAGGCACTTTCGCCGGCAAAACCCTGAATCATTGTTGCAATTCCTGTTGCGAACACCTGTGTCGGTGTGCCCGTTGCAAAGGTGCCGTTTTTGAAAAGAATGCCCACTGCAATCAATGCAATGATGGCAACGACGCACTCGATGAGCATACCGCCATAGCCGATGATTTTGGCATCTTTCTCATTGTCGATTTGTTTTGCGGTAGTGCCTGAAGCCACCAGACTGTGAAAACCTGAAATCGCACCGCAGGCCACGGTGATAAACAGCATGGGAAAGAGTTGGCTGTTATTATTTAGGCCGCTAAAGCCTGCGAATGCCGGCAGATTTAGTTCGGGTCGTGTGACAACAATACCGGCAAATGCAGCGATGATCATTGCATAGAGCAAAAATGAACTGAGGTAATCTCTCGGTTGCAATAAAATCCAGACCGGAGTGACTGAGGCAACAAAGATGTAGACCAGCACAATGATCAGCCAAATATTGCTGCTGAGGAAGATCGGAAATTTGAGACCGAGGACGATTGAGATGGCAATGGCGATAATGCCGATTACGGAACTGATGCCCAGTGGCGCACCTTTTCGATAGACACCGAAGCCAAAGATGACTGCCATGACAATGAACAAAACAGAAATGGTTGCGGTGCTGCCGTTAGCCGGTATTTTGGCGCCTTCCGCCGTGAAGCCATTGAATGTGCCGACAACAATGCTGGTAAAGGCGGCTACAACGAGCAAAAGGGTCAAGTAAGCAAACATTAAAAAGAGTTGCTTGCCTTTTTCGCCCATGTTTTTTTCGATAACATAGCCAATGGAGCGTCCCTTGTGACGAATAGAGGCGAACAAAGACGAAAAGTCTTGTACCGCGCCAAAGAAAATCCCCCCGACAACGATCCATAAAAACACAGGAACCCAGCCAAAAATGGCTGCGAGGATGGGGCCGTTAATGGGACCGGCGCCCGCAATGGATGAAAAGTGGTGCCCCAGCAATACCGGAGCCTTGGCCGGACAATAGTCCAAGCCGTCGGACATGGTGTGCGCAGGGGTGGGTCGCGATGGGTCTACGCCCCACTCTTTACTGAGCCATCTGCCATAGAAAAGGTAGCCTATGACCAAAATGCCTACGCCGATAACGAGAATAGCAAGTGAGTTCATAAAAACCCCTCCTTAATGAATATGATATTTATGTAAAAGTTTGTGTAGGCGGCGTTTGATTTCTGCACCCTCTTTATTGGTTATGATGAATTGATTGGTCAAATCCACCACGGCAAGGCGCAGAGCTGTCCAACCGTGCAGAGAAAAAAGAAAACTTTTTCGAAATTTTGTCCTTTGTATGGCGTCATAGGTCGATGGATGAATGTGCTTGGTCAAGACGATTAGGCTCATATGGGTACACATATGTTCGTTGTGCGGGTGAATTTTTTTCAGTGTGGTTTGAATAACGTTATCAGTCAGTACTTGAAGCAGGGCGGTATCCAGCTTATCGGTTATGAAAAAATAGACATATTCGTTGGTTTCGGCTGCCCAAAGTTTTGCCTTTTTAACCAGTACATATTTTTCGCTCCTGGCGTGATAGGCTGCTGTAGCCGCATAAGTAATGCCGTCGATGGTAATATCCGAGTCGATGTCAAAATATGTCGAATAGGATTGCAATAACGCATTGAAAAATTCGTCACCGAATGAATTTGTCGACATAAGAAGCCTCTTTTTTTATATTCTATTTATATTGTACGCCTGTTCAAAGGATTTGTTAAGTTTTTTTTAAGAAAATATATAATAAATACAGTTTTTATGAAAAATAAAATAGATTCACAGGGCAGTCAAAAACAAGTTTTTATAGTATAATATAGAAAACAGTATGATGACACTTGGAGGCAGGCAGTGCAAATTGATCTTCACCTACACACATCAGCGTCAGACGGAACCAGTGATCCTATGGAGCTGGTCGAAGAAATTTCCGATATGGGTATCGGTGTTTTCGCTATTGCGGATCATGACACGACGGCCAATGTAGAAAAAACAGCCGCACTTGCAAAGCAGCGTGGGTTGGGTTTTATTGCCGCTACGGAAATCAGCGCATTTTATGACGGGAAAATATTTCATATTTTGGGTTACGGGTGCGATATTGATCATGTGTATTTGAAAGAAATTTTGCAATACAATCAATCGGTTTGGGCGAGTATTGACATTTCGCGCATTGAATGGGTGGGTCAACGTGACAGCCGTGTGGATGCACAAGAGTTTTTTTCCTACAGCTATGAGCCATCGCGCGGAGGATGGCCTTCGTTGAACTACTTAATCGACAAAGGCATTGTTGGCAACATGCAGGAGTATTTTATGACACAAACAGATGTGGTTTTGGATGAAAACTTTGCGGACCTGGCGGATGTGACCAAGGCAATTGCGCAATCGGGTGGACGGGCTTTTTTGGCGCACCCCGCATACTCTAAGGATAAAAACGAGAAATTTATGCCTGCAGGCAGGTTGGACGAAGTGGTGAAGATGGGCATTGCGGGCATAGAATGTTATACGATATACAATGCTTCCAAGGAAGAAGAAAATCATTATTTGGCCTATGCAAAAGAGCGTGGGCTTTTGATATCGGGTGGCTCGGACTATCACGGTAAATTTATTGCGCAACGTAAATTGGGTGTACCGCACGTCACGGCACAGATGCTGCAAAGTGATTGGTATCAAGAACTGATGCGATAGATGAATATGTATAAATAAACAGGATGGAAGGTTATGTATATGGCTTCTTATTCCAGGGCGGAAATAGCAGAAAAAATGGAATTTTTGTTGTTGTTGTCCGAAAAATTTAAAGACGTGGTGCAAGTGACCACTGAATTGATGAACTTGAAGGCAATATTAAACTTGCCCAAAGGGACTGAACATTTTTTGACAGATATTCACGGAGAGTATGATGCCTTTGATTATGTGTTGCGAAACGGTTCCGGTGTGGTGCTCCGAAAAATCGAGGATACCTTCGGAGAAGAGTTAGACGAAAAAGAAATGCGCAATTTGGCAACGCTGATTTGCTATCCGCGCGAAATGATGGACAAGGTGGAGGCAGAGGGCGCAGACATGAAGGCGTTTTATGAAGTGATGTTGCGCCGGCTGGTCAAGGTGTGCATTGTATCGGCAAGCAAATACAGTCGCGCGAAAGTCAACAGGCTGTTAGGCAAGGAATTTGCTTATATCACGCACGAATTGCTCTATGAGGATGAAGGGTTCAATGCAAATCGTAAAGGATATTATGACGAAATTTTTAAAAATATCATCGAGTTGGAATTGGCGGACGAGCTGATTGAAGAATTCAGCCGATTGATTCAGTGCTTTATGGTGGATCATTTGCATATCATTGGCGATATTTATGACAGGGGGCCTGGTCCGCATTTTGTGATGGACAAGCTGATGAAATATCATTCGGTGGATGTGCAATGGGGCAATCATGATATTTTATGGATGGGTGCAGCGGCGGGCAATGCAGCCTCGGTGGCTTGTGTGCTTCGCATTTGTTTGCGCTATGCCAACACCTCTATTGTGGAAGACGGTTACGGCATTAATTTGCTTCCGCTGGCGGCTTTGGCAATGCGTTATTACGGGGAAGATGCCTGCACGCAATTTTTGCCGAAAGTGACCACGGAGATTCCGGATATTGACGAAGAATTGATGGCAAAAATGCACAAGGCCATCGCCATGATTCAATTTAAACTGGAAGGTCAGCTCATCGCCCGCAACAAAGGCTATAAAATGGACCATAGGAAGCTCTTGGACAAGGTTGATTTTGAAGCGTATACCATTGACCTTAATGGCAAGATATATAACCTCAACGATAAGAATTTTCCGACGATTGACCCAAAGAATCCCTTTGCGCTAAACGAAGATGAAGAAAAAGTAATCACGTTGTTGCAAAAGGCCTTTGCAGGTAGTGAGAAGCTGCAACGCCATATTCGATTTATGTTTTCGAAGGGCGGCATCTATTTGACGCACAATGAAAATCTGCTCTTTCATGCATGTATACCGATGACACCTGAGGGAGAATTCAGAGGTGTGGAGGTAGACGGCAAAATCTATAAGGGCAAAGCGCTGCTGGACAAGATGGATCGCAAGGCGCGTGCCGCTTATTTTGATGTGGATCCTTACAGTTCGGATTTTCTTTGGTATTTGTGGTGTCATCACGATTCGCCTTTGTTTGGCAAGGATCAAATGACGACATTTGAGCGATATTTTATTGATGACAAAGCAGCCCATAAGGAAAATTCGGATCCCTACTTTGTGTGTATCGATTGTGCAAGGACAGCAGCGGCGGTGTTGAAAGAATTTGGACTTACGGACAAAAACAGCCATATTGTCAATGGCCACATCCCCGTCAAGGTCAAATCAGGGGTCAGCCCCATTAAGGCGGAGGGCAAGGTATTGGTCATAGACGGCGGGTTTGCAAAAGCCTATCAATCCACAACCGGCATTGCGGGCTTTACGCTGATTTACAACTCCTACGGCATTGTGCTGGTGAGCCATAAGCCTTTTACGACGGTGGAAGAAGTGGTGGAAGAAGGCGTTATCATTCGGTCTGAAAGCCGTCTTTTGGAAGAAGTGGAGAAGCGAAAACTCATAGCCGATACGGATAGCGGAAAAATGCTTCAAAAAAAGATACATCAACTGGAAATGCTTGCCTATGCTTATAAAAACGGGTACTTGAAAGAAAAAATTTGATGTGCATGTTATAATTTAATGTGAACGCAAGAAAATTTTTGTATAATGAAATTTAACAGTAAAATATGACACAATTTCAAGGGAGGGTTTGATGAAAGGAAAAGGAAAAAAACCATATGGGATTTTACTTCTCGTTGTCTTGGCCATCGGCGCCATTCTTTTCGGGTTGAACGGATTTTATATAGATATCATTTGGTATAAAAAATTAGGATATTTGCAGGTGTTTTTTAAAGAACTGGTCACGAAATTGCAGTTGGGTGTGCCGCTTTTTGTCGTGCTGAGCATTTTGTTTAATATCTTGATACGCCAAATCGAAAAAAACACGCCGCGCGGCACGCTGACAATTGTAGACAGCGAACGCGAAAAAAAGAAAAAAGGAATCATCAGATGGGCGATATCGATTGTGGTTGCCCTGGCGTGTGCGATTTTTATCTCGCAAATTATGTGGTATAAATTGCTGGAATTTTTGAATGCAACGAAATTTGGCTTAAATGATCCGATTTATGACCAGGAACTTTCATTTTATGTATTCAAACTTCCGTTTTATCAGCAGTTATTGCAGGTGGGATTTTTGCTTTTGTTTGTATGTGCAATCATCACCGTGGGCACACTGGTCTATGCCTATATCAAAAACTCGGGAACGGAGTTGTTTTTGAACCGTGAGACCGACAAGGAAGAGTTGAAAAACATCGGCAAGCGCGTATGGGATGTGGCTTCAAAACATCTTATTTTTTACGGATTTTTGTTCTTGTTGCTGCTTGCGGTATCGTTTTATTTAAAGCGATTCGATTTATTGTATTCAAACAAGGGCATTGGGCATGGAGCAAGCTATACCGATGTAAAAATTATGTTGCCGCTGTATTGGGCGCTGTGCGGATTAAGCGTTTTAGGCGCCGTTGGCGTGTTACTCTTTGGCAAAACCGGGAAAATCAAAAACCTGGTGGCGGTGCCGGTGTTGCTCATTGCCGTTGCCTTTCTCGGCAATGTTGCGGCTTATATTGTCAACAGTTATGTTGTTGCTCCAAACCAATTGCAAAAAGAGTTGCCGTATATGACTTACAACATTGAATATACACGGCAAGCGTACCAGTTAAACGATATTGAGGTAAAAGAATTTAATGCCACAGAGGCGTTGACGGCACAATCCATTCGCGATAATGCCCTGACAATCAATAATATACCGATTAATGATGCAGAGCCTACGCTGGATATGTATAACTCACTGCAGGGGATACGTCAATATTATGAATTTGTGGACATTGATGTGGACAGATACTATTTTAACGGGGAATATCGACAAGTGTTTTTGGGTGTTCGCGAAATGAACAACGAAAATCTGGCGGAAAATGCAAAAACCTGGATTAACCAGCACTTAAAGTATACACACGGGTTTGGTATTGCCATATCTCCCGTTAACGAAGTGACCAGTGTGGGGCAACCTGCTTTGGCGCTCAAAGACATTCCGCCGACGACGCACATACCTGAGCTGAATGTGGATCAACCGCGTGTTTATTTTGGAGAGCGCACGGATTCTTATGCGATTGTCAATGCAAAAACAGACGAATTTGACTATCCGATGGGCAATGACAATGCGGAGACACAGTATGAAGCTCAAACGGGGCTTTCGTTGAAGGGATATAACCGTATTGCTTTTGCAATTAACGAAAAAACGATTAAAATCCTCTTTTCATCAGACATCAGCAGCGACAGCCAGATATTGATCAGAAGAAATGTCATGCAGCGCGTGAAGCTTCTGGCGCCGTTTTTGCACTATGATGATGATCCCTATATTGCCATAGCCAACGGCAAGCTTTATTGGATTATCGAAGGGTATACTACCACGGACAAATACCCCTATTCGGAGCCTTACAGCAAGTCTTCGGAAAACAACTATATGCGCAACTCGGTAAAAGCCGTTATGGATGCCTATACCGGCGAGACGGTGTTTTACCTGGTGGATGACAGCGACCCCATTGCACAAACCTATAACAAAATCTATAACGGCATCTTTAAGCCGCTTGAAGAAATGGACAGTGCTGTTCGCGCGCATATTAAATATCCCAAAGCCTACTTTGATGTACAGCGCGAAATTTATAAAACCTATCACATGACCAACCCCGAAGTTTTTTATAACAAAGAGGACCAATGGGAAGTGGCAAACCAAATCTATGGCGTGAAAAATGAAGTATTCCCCGTGGATTCGGCTTATACAGTGATGAAACTGCCCGAACGAGGCACGGAATTTTTGTTGATGAGTGCCTACACCCCGCGTGGCAAAGATAACATGGTTGCATGGATAGCAGGGGGCAGTGACGGAGACGAATACGGCAAATTGCTCGTCTATGCTTTTTCTAAGCAATCTCTTGTGTATGGACCGATGCAAATGGAAAAACGAATCGACCAGGATACGATTATTGCACCGCAGCTGACACTTCTCAGTCAACAGGGTTCCAGCTTGATACGCGGAAACTTGATGACAATACCGATTGACAACAACTTAATCTATATTGAGCCGATTTATTTGCAGGCCACAAGCAGCAGCGAGAGAAATATTCCGGAGCTGAAAAAAGTAATCGTAGCTTACGGAGACAGAATTGTTATGACGGACTCTCTAAGCGATGGCTTGGTGCAAATATTCGGCAAGGGATCTGAACAACCCGGCGGCAGCAGCGGTGCAAGCGGCGATGTTGCAACCGACAGCACACAGCTGGCAGTGAGAGCAAATGAGCTGTTTCAAAAGGCTGAGCAAGCACAGAAAAACGGAGATTGGGCAGCATATGGCGAATATATGAATCAGTTGCGCAGCGTGCTTAACCAGATGGCACCGGCACCTGCCAATCCCTAAAAAATACATAAAAATGAAAAAGCATGTGTGAAAACGCATGCTTTTTTATTTTTGCAAAAAATTGACATCGATGTAAATGAAGTTAGAATCCTTTATAAAACAGCGATAAAAGAAAGCAAGGAGATAGCGAAGGGCAGATGGCTGGGAAATAATCTAAACAAAAGCAAGGAGATAGGCGGTTAAAAGAATGTAAAAAATAAAAAGTAAGGAAAATATTAAGAGAAAAAGAAAAAAAGCAAACAGATGAAAGGATTCAAAAAAACGGCAAAAATGTGGATAAGTTGTAGAGTTGAAGTGGGGTTTTGCACAAGTTATCCACAATTTTCAGTATTTCATCAATGAAAACGATGAATAATGATTGTAAAGTTACAATAAAATACTTAAGGCGTTGAGGACTTGCAGGGCAAATATTTTTGCTCAAAATCCGCTGAGGTCAACGGGGCAGAATAGTGGTTGCCTTGCATGATTTGGCACCCCATTTGTTGCAACTCGGCAGCTTGTTCAAAGGAATCTACTCCTTCGGCAATGACTTCTATATTCAAGCCCTTTGCCAAAAACAGGATGGCTTTGATGATAAATAGATTTTCTTGGTTGGTGTTCATATCGCGAACTAAATCTTTGGAAAGCTTTAATTGCTGCACGGGAAAGGCCGTTAAATATGTCAGAGAAGAGTAGCCCGAACCAAAATTGTCCACCGAGAATCGAAAGCCCATTTTTGACAGAGAAGTAAAAGTCTCGTGGACGATATTGCTTGTATTCAGAATATGTGTTTCCGTGATTTCAAAAATAATCCATTGAGGCAAAATCTGATGCTGTTTTGTTTTTTCTTGAATGTAGGCAGCCAGATTGGCGCTGACAAATTGCAACGGGGATAAGTTGACGGATATCGTAAAATTGCAGTCATAGGTGCGATTCCATCGAGAAATTTGAGCAAAGGCGTGGTCAATGACCCAGTTTCCGATTTGAACTATCAAATCCGTTTCGGCGGCAATTTCTAAAAATTCGGCAGGGGAAGGTGCGACAAGCAGCGGACTGTGCCAGCGAAGAAGTGCTTCAGCGGCAATGGCAGTGTTGTCTTGGATATGGATTTGCGGTTGAAAGACGAGCGAAAACTCATTGTCATAATCAATTGTGCGCAGCAAAAACTCGATCTGCTTTCGTCGCTCAACCGCTTCGTTGAACTGTGCGCTGTAAGCCAAACACGGAGACTTCATGGCGCTTTTTTTGGCATGATACATGGCCAAATCCGCGTTTCTGATCAGCGTATCACTGTTTGTGGTGTCAAAGGGATAAGTAGATGTGCCGATGCTGATGTTGATTTGAAACACATAGCCGTCTATCTCCATGCGCAAGTTTGCAAGCCGATGCAATTCAAGACACATCTGCATGTTTTCGGCGGCTGCTTCGGTGGCGTTATCGGATTGATGAACCAGAAGCATCGAAAATTCATCGCCGCCAAGGCGAAAGAACCAATTGTTATGGTGTTGCAGAGTAAAAAAACGCTGGCTGATTTGCCTAAGAACCTGATCACCCATGGCGTGGCCGTGCAAGTCGTTGATGACTTTAAAATGATCAAAGTCCATATAAAATACGGAAAAGACACTTTGTTGCTCAACGAGTGTTTCAATGTGTTTGGTAAAGGCGTGTCGATTGCGCATCTGTGTCAAAGGATCGGTGTAAGAAGCCTCTTCCAGTCGCACATTGGCTGTTTGCAGGGCTTCTGTACGTTTGGCGACAATTTCTTCGAGTTGCTCGTTTAAATGCTTCATGTCTTTCAAAAGAAGTTCGTTTTTCATGGATGTTTGAATGTAACCGCTGACGAGTCGATAGACAATCAAAGCAATAAGGCACATGATTAAGGCAAGTAAATCAAGGTAGCCGAAAAGGAACAGCAACAGAGGAACGATAAAAAACCATAAAAGGCGATTGGGCGTTCCGAGATTTTGCGGTTTTTGCGTGCTGATTTGTGCGGAGACGGGCTCGTGGGGGGAGAGAGAGGCCATTGCGGAAAAACCGAAACAGGCCATGGAAAGTGCATAGAGGCTGTCGATGAATTTGTTTGGTTGGTAGGTGTTTAGGGCATAGGTATAGACATAGCTCAGGTCGGTGAAAATAAAAAATATGTAGCCCAAAAGAATTAAGTTAAAGCAGCGGCTGAGTTTTTTGACGCGTGCGGAACTGATAAGTGTGAGAATTAGTACAAAGGCTGTGGTGTTGGTAACGATATAGATATTAGCGGTTAATATTTCATGGATAGACCAGTTGCCAAAATCGATATGGAGCAAAAGATTGTTGGTCAAAATAAGGACGACAATGAGCCAGGAAACCGATGCATCGGCTATGAGTTGGGGCAAATGCCATTGGCGAAAATGGGTGGCAAAAAAATAAATTCCCGCAGCGAGCAGGAGTATATTGGTGATGGCATACAAATAACTCAGCGGTATGCAGTGTAAAGGATTCATATGCAAAATCTCGGCCATGACAAACCAAATGGTGTCTGCAATTGCCCAGTTTAGGCACACAAAGGCGAGAAGATACCAGCCGGTTTTGTGCGGGTCATCTTTTTTTATGGAGAGAAAAATCATTGCAGCCGCTAAAAAAGATACAATAAAAGCAAGAAAGTTGCTTGCAAATTGCATGGCCAAAAGGTTGGTTATGCAATATAGCAGCGAAGCAAGACCGAGCAGAATGCTTAATAAAAACATATATTTCTTATTCAAAAATATTCTCACCATCTGTATTTAATAATCTTTTTTACTCCAGGGCTATAGTAGGGTAAAAACAGTAGGATAATCAGCTGAGAAAAACTGAGTTGAGCGCAACAGACGCTGTTTTTATTATATCAGTCTATATATAAGAGCGCAACGATACCTTTGCAGAAAGAAGAAAATAAAAAGATGCCTATGCGGCATCTTTTTGGTTTACTAATCCAGCTTGTATCTTTTTTTAAAGCGATCAACGCGTCCGCCGGTATCAACAAGTTTTTGTTTTCCGGTGAAAAACGGGTGGCATTGAGAACAAATTTCTACTTTAATGCCGTTTTTGTTTGTGGAGCCTGTTTCGAATGTGTTGCCACAGGCGCATTTTACCGTTATGGTCTGATAATCTGGATGGATGCCGTCTTTCATTTTATATCACTCCTTTCGGAAGCATTATCAAACAATGTATTTCAGCTTATCTATTATAACAAGAATTTCTGTTTTGGCAAATGGTTTTTTAAATATTTGAGCCTTTTTTCGTAATAATGTCAATAAAACGTTGATTGTTTTCGATAGAGCTGATTTTATTGATGATTTTTTCGGTCAGTTCATATCGATTGGGCGTGGAGGCAAGTAATTTGCGCAATTTATAGGAGATGGAAATTTCTTCCTCTGAAAGGAGCAGCTCTTCGCGGCGTGTGCCCGAACGATAGATGTCGATGGCAGGGAAGATACGTTTTTCTGCCATGTCCCGCTCCAAATGAATCTCCATATTGCCGGTGCCTTTAAATTCTTCGAAGATTACATCGTCCATGCGGCTTCCGGTTTCAACCAATGCAGTAGCCAAGATGGTCAGTGAACCGCCGCCCGAAATGTTGCGTGCGGCACCGAAGAATTTTTTGGGCAAATACAACGCTTCCGGATCCAAGCCGCCGGACAGCGTTCGGCCGCTGGGGGGGACAACCAAGTTGTTGGCACGAGCAAAACGTGTAAGGCTATCCATTAAAATTACCACGTCTTGGCCTATTTCCACCAAACGTTTGGCGCGCTCCAAAACCATTTCAGAGGCCTTAATGTGATTGGCGGGGGGGTGGTCGAAGGTGGAATAGACCACATCGGCTTTGACCGAATGAATGATATCGGTAACCTCTTCGGGCCGCTCGTCCACCAGCAAAACAATCAAGTGAATCTGCGGATAGTTTTTTTCGACGGCATTGGCAAGTTCTTTGAGGAGGATGGTTTTTCCCACCTTAGGCGCTGCCACAATCATGCCGCGCTGGCCCTTGCCGATGGGGCAAAAAATATCCATGATGCGTGTGGAGAGCACGTCTTTGGAAGTTTCCAAAACAATTTTTTCATCGGGAAACACGGGAATCAGCCGTTCAAACACAGGACGGTTTTGCATTTCTGCAGCGGGTTTGCCGTTGATACGGTTGACAAAGAGCAGTGCATCAAAGCGCTCGCTCTCGTTGGGGATGCGTATTTTACCCGTAATTTCATCACCCCGCCTCAGGCGATAACGCTTGATTTGATAAGGAGAGACATAAATATCGTCTTCTCCGGGCAAATAATTTTCTTTTCGCAAAAAACCGAATCCGTCCGGCATAATATCCAAAATTCCCACGTGGGAGGCATCGTAGCGCCCCATATCTTTTACATTGGGATTTTGCATTTTGCGTTCTTCATCTTTTAAAATATCGGAAGTAGCCATGCCGTTGACGTTTTCCAAAAAAAGCATGGCATTATATTTTTCATCGTCCTTGGGCGGGCGCACTTTGCCGGAGATAATGTCGCCGGTGTTGAGTTTGAAACGCTGTATTTGGGAAGCGGAGACATAGACATATTCTTGCGGCGAGGTCATTTTGTCATTTTTTAAAAATCCGAACCCTTCGGGTAGCACTTGCAGTGTGCCTTTGAGTTCGTAGGAGTCGTGAATGCGATCTTTGAGCTTTGCATAACGTTTTTGCGCATCGGCGATGGCGGAAACGAGTTCCTTTTTCTTGAGGCGCGAAATATTTTTCAGCCCCAATTCTTTGGCTTGCCGGCGCAGCGCATCCAGTGTGGTGTTGTTGGAAAGAACGTCTTCGGATTTCATGAAAGGACTCCTTTGATGGTGAATATTTTAACGTTAAAATGAAGCAACAAAAAAATACGGAAAATAAAGTTCGTTCGAAAAAAGCTATAACGGTTTTTGAATAGAGGGAGGGTTGGTCGAAATATATCAGGATAGTATGGGTAATTTATTATCATACTCGGTTACAAACAGAGGATCGTTTTAAAAATAACGCTAATTCAGTATACACAAAACAGCGTGGTGCGTCAATAGGCTCTTTGC
>CALFLU010000043.1 GCA_937880125.1 uncultured Eubacteriaceae bacterium | reverse complement strand
GCCGGGGCTTTATGCGCAAAACGGCGCTGTGGTAATACCGGGCGGTGTCAGCTTTACCATTCATTCACAAAATGCCACCGCTATTTCTTTGGCGTTGTTTCACAGAAAAGAGGACGAACCTTTTGCCGTGTTGCCTTTTCCACCGACATACCGCATCGGAGACGTTTATTCGATGATTGTCTTTGATTTGGATATTGCCGAAATTGAATATGCCTATGTGGTCGACGGACCCTATGATCTCAAGCGCGGTTTGATTTTTGATGCCGCGCGCTATGTTTTGGACCCCTATAGCCGCGCGGTTGCCGGCAGAAGTGTTTGGGGAGAAAAAGAGGGAAGAAGAACCTATCACGGGCGCATTGTGGGCGCCGATTTTGACTGGAAAAACAGCACCTCGCCCAATTATCGATTGGAAGATCTAATCATTTATGAATTGCACGTAAGGGGTTTTACACAGCATGCATCTTCCAATGTAGCCTACCCCGGAACCTTTGAGGGACTCAAAGAAAAAATACCCTATTTGTTGGATTTGGGCGTGACCTGCGTGGAACTTATGCCGATTTTTGAATTTGATGAATTGGGAGACGACCGCATACACAACGGCAGGCAGCTCTATGATTATTGGGGCTATAATCCGATTTCTTTTTTTGCCCCCAACACGGCATACAGTGCCAAGGGAGAGCATAACAGAGAGGGCACGGAGCTCAAAAGTCTTATTTGTGCACTGCACGATCACGGCATTGAGGTTTTTTTGGACGTAGTCTTTAACCACACGGCCGAAGGCAATGAAAAGGGACCGTTTATTTCCTTTAAAGGACTGGACAACAATGTATATTATCTGCTCTCGCCCGACGGACAATATTATAACTTCAGCGGGTGCGGCAATACACTGAATGCAAACCACCCGGTGGTGCAGCAAATGATTATGGAAAGTCTGCGCTATTGGCGAACCGAATACAGAATAGACGGATTTCGTTTTGATCTCGCCTCCATTTTGGGACGAAGTGAAGACGGAACGCCGATGAACAATCCGCCGTTGCTCAAAAATCTTGCCTTTGACCCGATTCTTTCGGATGTCAAGCTGATTGCCGAGGCCTGGGACGCGGCAGGACTTTATCAAGTGGGGTCGTTTCCTTCTTGGCACCGCTGGTCGGAATGGAACGGAAAGTATCGCGACGATATCAGAAAATTTTTGCGCGGAGACGAAAATTTGGCCTGGACCTCCGCCAGGCGCATTTGCGGTTCCCACGATTTATATGACCCTGTGCATCGAGGCGAAGATGCTTCCATTAACTTTATTACGTGCCACGACGGCTTTACGCTGAGAGACGTGTTTTCTTATGATGTGAAGCACAATGAAGAAAACGGCTGGGACAACACGGATGGTGAAAACTATAACCACAGTTTCAATTGCGGCGTTGAAGGCGAAACCGATGATGTCGCTATCAATGCCCTGCGGCGTAAAATGGTGAAAAATGCCTGCACAATCCTGCTTTTCAGCCACGGAACCCCGATGATTTTGGCGGGGGATGAGTTTTATAACACGCAAGGGGGAAACAATAATCCCTATTGTCAAGATAATGAAATTTCCTGGTTAAACTGGGATCAGCGCGAAAGCGAAGAGGATATCTATAATTTTTTCAGGTATATGATTCATTTGCGAAAAGAACACCCGGCCATGCGTGACGGCAACGAAAAAGCGCGATGCGGGTTTCCGAAAATAAGCGTGCACGGTGAAAAAGCCTGGTATTTGGATCACCAAAAGCAAACGCGAACCATAGGAATTATGTTTGCCTATTTTGTTGTGGAAACCGAAAAAGATGATATTGTCTATTTGGCTGTCAACGGTGCAAAGGAGGCGAAAGTAATGGAAATGCCGACGCTGCCTGCGGGCATGGCATGGAAGGCGGTTATCAATACGGCGGCCGGTCCGCACAAAGACTATGGAAGCGCCGTAGCGCAAAGTGTTTTGTCTGAGCAGTGGCTGCATATTGAGGCGCAGTCAACCATTTTGCTCCTGGCACAAGAAGTATAGTTCTAAATTGAGCCCATAAAAAAAGCCATCTTGCTGAAGCAAGATGGCTTTTGTGTTTGTAGCGTTTATTTTTTCATAAAGCCGCCGAGAATATCTCCCAAGTCGTCCATGACGCTGCCGTCATTGTCTCTGTCTAAAAATTGAGAAGCAATATTCAACAGCGAATTTTGCCCTTGGTCGTCGGTTTTGCCCACAGCACCCAAGATGGAGGAAGTCAGCATGGGCATATCTTCCGTGGCGATATGCTGATTTTTTTTCTGTGCACCCAAAAGACCCAGAACCATCGGGGCTATTTGGCTGAGCAATACCACAACACCTTTGATTTAAAACCTGCCAGGTTGTTTAAATCAAAGGTGTTGTGGTCATCCAATGCGTTTGAAAGCGCTTTGGCGCCTTGAGGTGTGGATGCATTGCGGTTTAACGCCTCCAGCAAGGTGGGGATGGCCAACGTAACCAATTGTTGCGCTTGCTCGGGGCTGGCATTGGCTTTTTCACCGATTTTGTCGAAAGAGCCGGAAGTTGATAAAATAGAGTTGAGTTGCTGTAAGATATCCATATCAAAGTTCCTTTCGGTTTTATGATTTCAACAATTTAAATATTTTACATATTATAACATGTATTTGCCCTCTTGGTTCAACTATTTCTTTCATTTATTTTCGCGTGTTTTGGCAATGGCTTTTTGCCAACCATATAACAAAATCTCTCTTTGCGTGGCCTCCATTTTCGGATAATAAACCGAGGCGTCGGCATTTGCAGACAGGGCAATTTGCGCAGAATCATAAAATCCCACGGCAAGCCCCGCCAAAAGCGCAGCGCCCAAGGCAGTGGTTTCGATGGTTTGGGACCGCACAATGGGAATTTGCGAAATGTCGGATTGAAACTGCATCAAAAATTCGTTGATGCTGGCGCCGCCGTCCACCTTAAGCTGCGTCAGGGGAATATGGGTGTCTTTTTCAATGGAGACCAACACATCATTGACCTGATAGGCAATGGCTTCCAATGCTGCGCGGACGAGATGGTTTCGATTGGTTCCGCGGGTGATGCCCGTAATGATGCCGCGGGCGGCCATGTCCCAATAGGGGGCACCCAGTCCCGCAAAGGCGGGAACAATATAGATGCCGCCGTTGCTTTCTGCTTTCTTTGCCAATACCTCAGATTGTGCGGAAGAGTCCAACAGACCCATTTCGTCTCTGAGCCACTGAATCAAGGCACCCGCAATAAAGACGCTGCCTTCCATGGCATAGGATATCTCTTCGTTTATGCTGGCGGCAAGGGTGGTGATGAGTCCGTTTTTGCTCAGGCGCATTTGCGACCCGATATGTTCCAAAATAAAGCAGCCCGTGCCGTAGGTGTTTTTGGCATCTCCCGCTAAAAAACAACCTTGGCCGAAAAGCGAAGCCTGCTGGTCGCCGCAAAGGGCGGCAATGGGTATTTCAACGCCGTCAATGGTGCAATAACCATAAATTTCGCTGGAGTTTTTGACCTTTGCCAGCATGCTGTGGGGAATGTCCAGTATAGACAGCAGCGTATCGTCCCAGCATTGCGAACGGATGTCGTAGAGCATGGTGCGTGAGGCGTTGGTGTGATCTGTGGCAAAGACACGACCATCGGTGAATTTATAAAGCAGCCAAGTGTCAATGGTGCCAAAGAGCAAATCGCCCTGTTGCGCACGGGTTTTGGCGCCCGGCACAGTATCCAAAATCCATTTGATTTTTGTTGCGGAAAAATAAGCGTCAATCACAAGGCCCGTGTGTTCGTGAATATATTGTTGCCAGCCGTCTTTTTTTAACTGCAGGCACATCTCTTCGGTGCGTCTGCACTGCCACACGATGGCGTGATAGACGGGTTTGTGGTCGTGACGATCCCAAACCACGGTGGTCTCTCGCTGATTGGTGATGCCGATTGCGGCAATTTGGGTGGCATTGATGCCGTAATTGCGCAATAAATCGAGCAAAACCTGCCTTTGTACGCGAAAGATTTCTTCGGCATCATGTTCAACATGCCCTGTGGCGGGATAGATTTGTTTAAATTCTTTGGACTCGCCGGCTATAAGACGAAGATTTTTATCAAACAAAATTGCCCTGCACGAGGTGGTGCCTGCGTCTAAGGCAATGATATATTTTTCTGCATTCATTTTTTCACATCCAAAATATTTTTTTCGATAAAGCGGCAAATGTCTTCATATACTTCTGTTTTGTTGACCTCATTTAGCATTTCGTGCCGCCCTTGAGCATAGAGTAACAAGGACAGGTTTGCAATTTTGGCTTTGACCATGCGGTCGTGCACCTCTTTGACACCCTTGCCTAAATCCCCTACGGGATCCATCATGCCCGATAAAAGCAGATAGGGTTTCGTTCTATCCAGGCTGGTTGCCCAGTGAGGGCGGCTGATAGCTTGCAAAACGCTGAACAGGTCATAAAAGCCCGATGCGGTAAAGACAAAACCGCATTTTTCATCTGCGATATAGCGATCTACAACGCTTTCATCGCTGCTCAGCCAGTCATAGTCCGTGCGGTTGGGATAAAAGGGCTTGTTATAGGGTCCAAAAGCCATTTTGTGTAAGGTGGTGCCGTCTTTTTTGGCTCCTTGCAACAGCATTTGCCCACGAGCAAGGGCCTTGGCAAGACCAAGGATTTTATTGGAGCCGGCTGTGCCGCTGAAGATGAATCCGTCTATGTCGTCGGGGAACTTGGCGGCGATATCGCGGGCAAAAAAAGAACCCATGGAGTGTCCCAACAAAAAAAGCGGGGCGAATGGGTAGTGTTGTTTGGCAAAATCTTTCAGCTGCAAAATACATTCTTCCACATAAAGCATGCCGTCTTTTTTGGCAAAATAGCCAAAGCCTTCCTGCGCGGAGTGTCCGTGACCGGGCAAATCCATGCCTACTACGGCAACTTGTCGCTCGGTTAAAGCACGGGCAAAATCCTCATAGCGCAAAATATGCTCAGCCATCCCATGAACAATGATCAACACGCACAATGCTTTTTGATCAGGTGCCCAAAGATGCGTGGAAAGAGCTTGGTTTGTTTTTGAAAAAATCGTGTGTTGTGTATGCTTCATCTAAAAATTCCTTATTTGCCCACGCCGTGTGTTTTTGTACGGGTAAAAACACACGGCGCAAATCGTTGCAGGTATAAGTCTATAAAGAGGGCGTTGCGCAATAGATGCTGAATATGCCCATGGTGTCGTTTTGTTCGGGTTTCGATTTTTTGCCGTTTGCCACGGCAATAATTTCGTCGAAAATTTCGGTGCCAAGTGTCTCAAGAGAGGTGCCTTCCACGATTTTTCCGGCATTGATGTCCATGTCGTCTTCCATGCGCGTATACAGCTGCGTGGTGGAGGCGATTTTAATGACGGGAACTATGGGAAAACCATAGGGGTTGCCTCTGCCGGTGGTAAACAAAACAATCTGCGAGCCGCCTGAGACCACCGCTGTGGTGGATTCGGTATCGTAGCCTGTAGCGTCCATGACAATGAGGCCCTTTTCATCGGGGATTGTGCCGTTGTCCACCACCTGATTGATCGTGGTGTGGCCGCCTTTGATGACGCATCCCAGGCTTTTTTCCTGAATGGTGGTCATGCCGCCGGCCATGTTGCCGGGTGCAATGACAAAGTCTGCCTGATCACCCATGCATTCTTCAACCAGGGCATAACGCTGTGTAAGAATACGTTCCAAATCTGCAGCAACCTTTTCGTCCTTGGCACGGGATTTGAGAATATCCAGCGTGCCGATAAGCTCGGTGGTCTCGGTAATGATTACGCGACCGCCTTGTTCAATGACTTTGTCGCAGGCAATGCCCACGGCGCTGTTGGCCGTGCTGCCCGAAAAAGCGTCGCTGCCACCGCATTGCAGGCCGATGGTGAGCTCGGAGACATCAAAGGGAACCTTTTGCTGGACAGCGGCTTCGGCTAAAAATTGCCGCAGAATCGGCACAGCCGCATCGGCGGTTTTATAAGTTCCTCCGGTTTGTTGAATGTTTAGGTAAGCAACCTTTTGACCCGTTGCTTTGATGTCTTCGTAAAGCTGAGGCGTGTTGAGAATCTCACAGCCCAGTGCCACAACCAAAACGGCAGAAACATTGGGGTGCGTGGCAATATTTAAAAATGTTTTGTGGTGCAGTGCGGTATCGGCAGGGCCGCGTGCGCAGCCATAGGCGTGCATAAGAGTAATGACTTCGGGCACGCGCTCTTTGATTTTGTGAATGACGCCGTTGCAGCAGCCTACCGAAGGCAACACGACCACATGGTTGCGTATGCCGTATCTGCCGTCGGCGCGTTTATATCCATACAGTGCAGTCATAGCCTCTTTCCTCCTGTTACGTTGTGTACGTGCACCCACGCCCCCTTGGCAATGGGGTAGGTGGCTTTTCCGATGGAATATCCGTATTTGATGATGTCTTCGCCTTGCGCCAAGTTGCCCAAACTCACTTTATGGGCAAAAGGGATGTCCTCTTCCGCATAAAAAAGGACGTTTTCATCCAAAATGATCATATCGCCCTTTTTGATTTCCGAAAGACACATGGCAACATTGTCCTTGGGATTTAATTGAATTGCGTTTCGCATAAGAAACCCTCCTTTTGACAATAAAAGACTTGCAATCGTTTAATATATTGTAGTATGCTTTAAACGGAATGTCAACGAAGCCATC
>CALFLU010000042.1 GCA_937880125.1 uncultured Eubacteriaceae bacterium | reverse complement strand
AGTGGTCTCCAAAACCACGTGCCGAGGGTTCAAGTCCTTCTGCCCCTGCCATACTCATGCTCCTTTAGCTCAGTTGGCCAGAGCACCTGACTCTTAATCAGGGTGTCCAGGGTTCGAGTCCCTGAAGGAGTACCAAATGAAAACACGGTCGTTGATATCTTTCCGTATCGACGATTTTTTTTATTTTTGAATCTGTTACTCTTTCTTTTAAATATGGCTTTCCTCCCCTCTTTTAACAACATAATCATCGGTTGAATCGTAAACGATATCTGTTTCATATGAATTGCTCTTTTTTTGGTCACATTCAGTGTCCTATGCTATACTAAAATGAATATGTTTACTTTGAAAAAGTTAAGAGGTGATTATGAATAAAAAATTTGTGGCACTGGCATTAACGATACTCCTATTACTATGGAGCTTACCGTCAATGGTTTTCGCTCAAACGCCCGAGATAACTTCAACAGCAACCATTGTTACAGAAACAACCATTGAAAATGAGAAATCTGATTCTGAACCCCTATCGGCTGCACAGCCAAACGATGAAACAGGGGTTTTGGCTGAAAATATAAGTCCGTTTGATTCTGCGGCTCCATCGGATATTGAAAATAACGAGCCGGAATCCGAACCATTGAGCCAAGAAATACTTTTGGCGACAGAGACCTTACCCACCGAAAGCAATCCCGTAACAGAGACTTCACAAACGCCTACAGGTTTAGACGAATCGCAATTGAGCACTTCAGCGGAAACACTGCCTGGCGAAGAGACGACCCTGGACAGTGAAATAAATCAGACCGAAGCGCCCATGAGATCCATGGGATTAATGGCCACAGGCGTCATTAAAATACTTGAGAGCGGAATCGAATACAGCAGCTTAGAAGAAGCCTTTTCTGCCGCTCAGACAGGTAATACGTTGATATTAACAGGCGGAGACTTAACGCTCACCAATAGAGTGGTTGTCCCTGTCGAAAAAAATCTGACTTTAGATTTGGACGGAAATACGCTCATTTCACAAATAGACATTGCATCCTACGAGATGCTTAGTCTCTCGACGCCTTCCACCGCTCTTATTCCCGGATCCTTCAGTCTGATAAACGGCAAATTAACTGCGGTAGATGTCAACGGGGATGGCAAAACCGGAGGTGCTATTCGCAGTCGCAACACAAACCTAACCGTTGATGGCGTTGAAGCATTCAATTTTCACAAATCCGGAGACGGCGGTGTCATTTTTGCTGAAGATGCCGGTAAGGCAAATGAAATTCTTATAACCAACAACAACTTTCATAATAACAGTGCAGGCTCATCCGGCGGGGCTGTCAGAGTTGAAACGACCTCTCAAGACTCTGTTATAAAAATGATGAACAATACCATTGCCGAAAACATTGTGGCATCGTCGGGGATTTACTCCTATGGCGGCGGCGCCTCCTTTTCATGCGTAGGCACTCTGGTTATCAGCGATAATGTGATTGACGCCAACAAAGTAAGTTCAGGCACTTTAAACTCCGGTCATTATTGGTCACACGGTGGAGGCTTGTCCATCACGAGCAGATCAAGCTCTTCTCCTCAAAAAAACCTTACGGTCACTCTCGAAAACAACCACATCAGCAATAACGAGACGCAATTATACGGCGGAGGCATCTATTTCTTTCTTCATAAAAATTACGGCGATGTTTTGAATTTAAATTCAGGTGTTTTTGACGGCAACCATTCGGGTAATTCGGGCGGAGCCATTGATTATTCGGTGCACGGTCAACCGACTCTGATCCTTAAAAATGTGTTAATCAGCAAAAACGGAGCTCCTCAGGGCGGCGGCATCTGGGCGTGTCCGACTGCGCGAACAATATGCTATTCAACTCTGGGCGGGGCTATTCTTGAAAACAATCTGATCATGAGTGAAAAATATAATGAAACGGGACATGACATTCGCTTCGAAGGCTACGATACAACCATCCCCGGTATTCTGACAGACAATGACCCCGTCTATCACAGAATGACCATTCAAGAAAGAACCTTCTTGGGCGACCAAGTCCATTGGTATGCAGATGATCCCGGAGACTTGTATGAGCCCGGAGATCCGATTTTGACCTCGAACATGTACACAAACCGAGCCAGTTCCTTTGGACTCTATGGAGAAATTGCCTTGGCAACGGATTGGTATAATACACACTTTCCCGAAGCGCAATTGATTTTTATTAACAACACGGCCGGATCCAGAGGAGGCGCCATCTCAACCAACTCGGATACAATCATCGGGGACCCTGAGGATGTGGGTCTCAGCGTATCTAAAAAGTGGCTTGACTTTGATGGGGCGGTTTTGGCTGACGGCCTGCCCTCCTTTGTTGAAATAAGACTGATTCGCCAAGATATTGAAGGGGGCATTGTTCCCTTGGAAACCGTAAAGCTTATCGCTGATAACAACTGGCAGCATACATTCACAGGACTGCCTTGTTATGGCTTGGTGAACGGTAGAATTTTGCCCTTTACTTATACCGCTATAGAGGAAAGCAAAGTTCCCGGCTTTGACGTGAATTATGAGAAATCGATAGACCTTGCAACCCTTACAATTACAAACCAAAAGGCCACTATCACTATTCCGGTAACGAAAGCCTGGGCTGATGCAGATAATCAAGACGGCATCAGGCCAAATAGCGTAACCATCAAGCTTTTCGCTGATGGTTCAGATACCGGCAAAAGCTTGGTTTTATCTGCAGGCAACAGTTGGACAGGCAGTTTCAATGGTCTTGCCAAGTATGCCGCATCAGGGCAACCCATTAACTACACGATCGAAGAAATGCCCGTGGATAAGTACACTTCTTCAGTTTCCGGCGACATGCAGGAAGGATTCATTGTAACAAACAGCTACACCCCTGCAAAGCCTCCACTCTCCCCTCCCCAAACCGGAGAAAACAATCATATTATTGTCTTGCTGGGTGTGTTCTTCCTGTCTTTTGCTATGCTGATTATGCTCATACGCCTAAAATATAAATGGAGCCGATTACGATAAATCTTTGGCGGCAATTGTTATTGACCTATATAGACAGTTTATCTATGAAGTATGATTGCATGAATCACTTCACACTTGCGCAACAAATATAACTGCTTAGTCACGGTTTTACCGTGACTTTTTTATTGTTACAAAGCACCATGCAATTTGGTTTTTCTTCTCTGCCCTCTTCCCTTTTGATGGCTGATTTTCCTTATAATATTGCTCTCAGTCAATGATAACAAAATAAAAAGACGGAACCCATGATGAGTTCCGTCTTTTTTATACTGCCTTTTGTCATATAATCTTATTGAAATTTCAGCCCTTCAATGACTTTTTCTACGTTGGGCATATAGCTTTCCAGTTTTGCCATATCTGAAACAAAGTTGTATTCAGTCACTATGAGCGCCAAGGTTTTCGCATCGTTAAGCGGAATTAAATACAGTATCTCTGAACCTGATGCTTCGCCGGTGGAGTAAATGCGTACAGACGATTTTCCGGCCACTTGAACGTCTTCGGTTTTATAGTCGCTATAACTCTTTTGACTTTCACTCCATTTCGCTTTCAATGTAGCATAATCGCCGTCCCACACCTGTGGTGCGATGTCGAAAGTTTTGTCTTTGGACGAAAGCACTTTTTCTCCGACACTGGTTGTTCTTTCTTCTACCGTGTCCGGATACTCAATGGTAAAGCCTTCCCCTTGATAAACTTTCGTTGCTGCCGGTTTGGGATCACTGTTGTTATTGTTGTTGCTTTTATCACCGCCGCCACAGCCTACCATAGCCAGCGCGAAAACAGCGATAAAACATAAAACCAACCATTTTTTCATTTTCATATTTGTTCTCCTTTTTTGATTACAATGTACATAATTTAGGTTTTAAAACGAGTCAATTACATCAGCTCTTTTATTTTGCTAAATCATGATGTCAACATTTGTTTTTTTGGAAACTGTTTGCAAATGAATCATGCAGCAAGCTATCCGGTGGAGATTTCGCGACGCTGCCTACATAGACTTTATCTTGGATATGAGATATTCCATACTGGTGTCATAATAGATAAAGTCACTCACACGCCCTTGTTGAACCGCCTCAATGGCCATTTCTTTCGCATCTTTGTTGCCTTCCGGTGTGAGCAATAATATTTTGCATTCCGCAAAAGCACTGCGCACCTGATCGCATATCTCAAGAGACTGCGCCAGTGTAACTTTCTTTGATTCCGGAATTTCGAGCAACATAATATTCGGTTGAAAAACCTCTGCGGCAATGACTGCTTTGTGATAATTGTATTCTTTGCGAAATACAAACTCAGAAATGTTTTTCATTTCCATCAAAAGCGCCTCTGCCAATACTTTGCGGTCCATGACCAATAAAATTTTTTTCAAATTTCCACCTCCGCCCGCGAGGCGTTGTTTCATTTCTTTTGATTGCTCAATCGAATAAAACGAAACCCTTCACTAACAGCAAATTTTTACTGCTTTATAACTTTTTACTTCTATTTTCCGAAATACATGATAACGCCCATAACGTCCAGAGCGATTTCACCGTCAACCAATTCACCTGTCAGCCCGCTGTCAAGAACCAATTTGCCGTCTTTTTCTTGCCAATTGTCTGATGATTTGCTGCCGTCGAGGGTAACATCAATTTTGCCGTTGGATTTAACATCCAATGTGCCAGACATATTGATATCTTTTGCAAGGGTTCTTTCGCCGTCGCCAAATACATCAACCGATGTCATGGTCCATGTGCCGACATATTTGCTGTCAGACGCACCGCCGCCACCGCCTCCGCCGCAACCAACCAGCGTAAGGATCATGATAAGAACAATCGCTATACCTACAACTTTTTTCATTCTAAATTCCTCCTTTGAATTTAATGACATTGTTCAAGCAAATGTTTGCTTTTGTAAAATTTTAACATACTTTTTACACATCTACCCTATCCACCACGGGTAGTATTTACCAAAACTTGAAACCTTTTAATCGACTTTTTGCTTCTTGTGCAATGCCTTGCGTCAGCCCCTCTTCCTTTTTTTGTTTTACGGCTTCCTGCACGCCGCCGATATTAAAACGCTCTTTCACACCGGCTACGCTTTTGCCTGTTGAAGACTTTTGTTCTTTTTGCGGAACATAGGCTGCGCCTGCACTGTTTAGCTGCTCCAAATATTGATAATAGGTCAATTCGGCATTGGCTTTGTTTGCTTTTGCCTCTGCGGCAGCAATATAGGCGTTGTCTTCGTCTCCTTTGAGGTCGAACCAGAATACCGCAGGTGTTTGTCTTAAAAGAACTTCGGTAATGGAAATATCTTTCATGACTTCGTTTTCGATGATATCTTCAAACACCGCATAGTTTTGCGGGTGCAGTGCTGTCTTAAATCTGCCGAAAAGGTCTGCGTTGGCAGGGTTTAAGAACCATATTTTTGTACCTTCGTCAGCCATTAACTCAGCGTAAGATATGCTCCATTCTTCATTGATAAATTTTATCAGTTTGCGCAACGCCATACGCAGTCTTGTCATGGCGCTTACGGCGCCTTGCACACTTCTGTCGTTATACCATTCAAACACCACATTTTTTTGAACGCAATATTCCGTTAAAAAGTACGCAAAATAGCCGGCGATCGTCATGCGTGTTACGGCTTCTTCAATCTTGATCGTTTTATACGTTTCGGCTTTTTCCAATAAATACACCAGTTCTTCATCCGAATTGGCTCGTTTATATACAGCAATATGTGTTTGCAACGTAACGGTAGTGGCCCTTTGCAGCGGGTCCATTGCTTCCAATATCGGTTCAAATACATCCAGCGAATCTTCTGTAACGATTTTCCACATCAGACGCTCTTTTTCAAAAATCAGCTGTGCATCCAGCATGTTGTCTGTTCGCTGTGCCACGGCAAAAATGGCTTCATAGGCAGCCTCGCCCCGTTTGCGATATCCCTGTTTTTTAATTTCATCATAGGGCACGCGATACTGTTCCACAAATTCTTTCACAGACACCACGGGCCTGGGCGGCTCGTCGCTGTAATCCGTCTTGACATTGCCCTCTTCGTCGGCCATATTCATGCTTGCCATGGCAACTTTGGTGACCAAAGCGGAATACTCTTCTTGCAACCCCGAATCCATCATATTTTTATAAAAAACAGTGGGATCCGAATTTTGATTGGCAAGTGCATTAAATTTTTCTCCGAGTTTGTCTATCTCGCTTTGCAGTTGCGCACTTTTCACCTCATAGGATCCAAAGACATCCATATAGGTTTTGACAATGCCCGTCAATATTTCTCTTTGACTCATCTCAGCGCACCTCCTCATCCACATAGCGGTAGTGTCCCTCAGCGCTGTCGGGTGCAATCACCGTCACCTTTGCCCGCCTGACGCGCGGCAAATTTCTTTTGCCTGCTTCGAGAATTTGTGCTTTATTGCGAGAGACTTCTTCCCATTCCGCCTTTGCCCGTTGTTGTTCAACTTCAGACTCATCTGAGCGTTCCATTTGTCCATTTAAAATTTTTGGAACAGATTGCACAAATTTTTCATACCCAAAATCATTTGCAGGTACCAATTTTCTGAATTTGGGCAGTTTTGACAACGTCAAAAAGTCATCGCTCGGCAATGTCAAATTCGTCATTGCCTCTTTCATATCCTTCAGCGCATCGCCTCTTCTGAATTTATCTGTGGCGGGCACGTTCATGTAGATCATATAGCTTCGGTAGATTTTTACAAAGGCATCGATGGTTCGCGCATATTTGATTTTATAATTTCGTACCGTAACCTCGTAGCCCGTTACATACATAGCAGCGGTATCTGCTTCAATTTCTTCCATCTTTTTACGATAGACTTCCGCTATTTCAGGCATTTCCTCTTCTTCCGCCGCTTTTTTTTGCGCTGCAAATCGATCTTGCATCAATGCAACACTGGGTGCCAAAAAATACTTGGATTTTTTGATTTTTGCACTCATTTCCTCTGCGGACTCACAATCTTTTATGAAGTCGACCATCTCCCGATAAACTGCAGCCTGACGGCTCGAGAGTCCGTTTTTTTCACAGCGCTCAGCCATGGCGGTATACAGCGCAACAGCCTTTTGCACATCAGTCAATTTACTCACCTCCTAAACGTTTTCTTCTTACTGAAAAGAATATACTTTTTCGTCGGTTTTTTCCCCACCCGCAGCAGGTAGTTCTCTGTTATGTTAATATTTCGGGTTGATCCATCCGTTGGAAATCATATGAAAGGCCAAATCAATCGCCGTGGGAAAGCCCGTTTTGGCAAGCATGTTGGCGATATGATATTTCACCGTGTTTTCGCTGATAAACAACTCGGCACCAATCTCCTTTTTTGTCATATGTTTGCAAAGCAGCCGCAAAATCTCCATTTCGCGTCTTGTGAGCGGAGCCTCGCCCTTTGGAAAAGGAATGGTTTTTTCTTCGGGAAAATACCTCTCTCCGTTCATCACCTTTTGTGCCACTTCCGCAAAAAATGCAAGGCTGCGACTTTTATACACAAACGCATGTACCCCTGCTTCTTTGGCGCGCGGCACATAAGAAATTTCGTCAAAAGCCGTCATTAAAATCACTTTTATCTGCGGCAGGCGCTGACATATCTCCACCGCCGCATCCAAGCCCGAGGCACCCTCTTCCGTGCAAATATCCATCAGCACCAAGTCAGGCGACAACCTGTCACAATAGGCATAGGCATAAGCGGCATTGGCAATTTCGCCCACCACTTCATACCCTTCCAATGCTAAAAACGTCTTGGCAAAAGTTTCCCGCATGGTCTCATGGTCGTCTACGATCAACACTTTAACCATATTTTTCTCCTCTCGGGATATAAATATTCAATTCAAATTTCGGTTTTATGACAATATAAAACGTTCCGCCTCTCTCTTCGATTTTTCTGCGCATTTGCATGATTCCGCTGCCTTCTGTGATTTCTTTTCGTGGCGCAAGACCGCTGTTGACAATACGCAGTAAAAATCCTTCGGCGCCCTGCTGCATTTGCACGCTGATTTCTTCGGCCAATCCATGGCGGACCGCATTGGTGGAAGCTTCCATAATAACATCGGCGCACAGCGTTGCCATCTCTTCGTTGCGGGGCAGTTTGCCCTCCACTTGAAATGCTACCCCCATATTTTGCATGGTTTTGCCAATGGCATCAATGCGCACCTTTGCATTGAGCTTCGGTTCGTTTTTTCGCAATTGCGTCAAAAAATCATCGGTTAAGTCCAGAAGCATTGCTTCGTCAGGCATCGTATCTTCTCTTAAGCTGCGCAGCAGCAGAGCGATTCGATAGCCCAAAACATCGTGAAAACGGCTTTTAATGCGCGAAGATTCTTCTTCGTAACAAATACTCTGTATATTGATAAGGGCCTCTTTCAGCTGCTCGCTTTGTTCTTGGAGCCGACTGTTTTGTTCCTTGAGCCTGGCAATCATTTTCCATCGCTCGGTGACATCTGAGGCGGATAATTGCAAGTAGTGTTGCTGGTCAATATTAAGGCTTTCTTTGGTAAACATCCACACTGTCTCATCGGGCAGCTTATAGATAATTTCTTCTTCCGCATCCAGTTTTTCGCTGTCAGCGCCGCACTCTCCCCTTACAAGGCATATTTCATAAAAATCATTGGCATTTCGATAAACCTTTCCCGCCAAAATCATCATCAAATTTTTCATCTGTCGGTTAATCAGCATAATTTGACCGCCTTTTTCTGAAAACAACACACCGCTGTGCAATGCATCAATGGCAAATTTAATGGAATTGGCAGACAGTTCTGTTTTTATTTTGCGTTTGGTCAATAAAATCATGTGAATCGACCGCAACATATAATACAAAAACGCAACAGCAAACAAAACAACAAAGGCGGTGTCAAAAATTTTCTCAAATATCGGCAGAGTGATCGCGGTTACAACAATCAGCCCCAACGGATAGATTAATTTACGCTCCAGAGAAACAAAAATCACTGCACCTGTCAACAAAGCAAACAAGACATAACGTAAAAGAAAATACTCCGGCAACAAGGCATATCCGCCATGAGCATTTTTAAAGATTAACGCACAAAACCATGACATCATCAGCACTTGAAGCAAAATCAATATTTCCAGAAAGATTTCCGCCCACCGCAAAATCACGTTTTTTCGGATGCGATCAAACCCATACACCACAGCGGCGGTTTGCAAGCTGACACAAACAAAACCGACAACACAAAGCAATATGCGAATCCCGGCAGGATAAAAATACAATTCAATCATGTTTGTGCACCCCCTCTCACAAACACCAATTCCACACTCGCAGTATCGTCAAGTTCTTTTACAGAAATGCTGCCCCCTTCTTTTTCGATGGTTTTTGTTAGCGCCCGGGATATCAATTCCTTTTGCACAAAGGTGATGGAAAGCAGCAATTTAAAGCGAATATACTCTTCTTCAAACAGTAATTGCGCAACAATATTGGCTCTGCCGCTTTGTGTGCGCGAGTATAATACTTCAAATAAAAAATCATACAGCAGTGTCGCCTGACGAGAGGTGACCATCTCTTCTCCGTCGCCGAATAAAAGCAATCCGATTCCCACATGTTCGGCAAATTCAGAGAGTTCTTTCAAATAAAACATCACATCTTCAATCGGTATTTCCTCGGATGCGCGTTCTCTGAAAAACAAAATACAGCGTCTTTTGATATAACAAAGAAGCATAGCAATCCTGCCCATTTCCCACTTCTTGTTTTTCTTCTCGGGTAGCGCACGAATCAGCTGCGTTGCTTCTTGCAGCTTGACACTGATTTCTTTTTCCAACAAACCTTCCAGGCGCAATTTTTGCTCTCTTCTTGCCGCCTCGGCTTTAATATCTTTTTCTTTGGCGAGCAGCGCGTTCGCTGTTTTGATTCTTTTTCCCAATTCTTGAGACTGACTGTACAACAGCTGCAACTCGGCGATGTTTTCCTCCCAAACCACATACCCGCCGGGCACGGGGTCGGTGTAGAGCAGCGTGTGTTTATTTTTTTCTACCGGGCTACCCGGATTGGCCAATATTTTCTGCCAAACATCTTTTCCCGGCGGCTCTGAGCCCACAGAAACCAGCAAAGGCTCTCCTTTTTCACTTACAATTTGCATTTTCAGCGGAGAGTGTGAAAACAATTCCTTGTATTTTTTGTTCAAGGGGACCAGGCCGGTCATCATAATCGCCGCATAATACAAAAGAAAGAGCAGCACAACCGTCACGGTAAGATCCGTGTCACGTGAAAGCGAGTGACCGGTGATAAACATGATTTCATAAGCCACCACGACCAAATAAAACAAAAACGGAAAAAAGATACCTTTCCACTTAGCGCTTGTCCAGGCCTTTTTTATTAACAACACAATGGAGAGTAAAGCTGCAGCAAAAGCTGAGCCTATCACGAAATAATATAACCCGCCATAACCGT
>CALFLU010000041.1 GCA_937880125.1 uncultured Eubacteriaceae bacterium | reverse complement strand
GGTGCACCCAAATCCAACAATGCCAATTTAGCAACACTGGCTGCGACAAATGCACAGATTATGCCGTCGTTTTCGGCTTCCACAACGTCTTATCGCGCCAATGTTGATTTTGCTATATCCAGCTTAAACATCAGCGCAAGGGCGGCTGACAGCGGTGCAAAAGTTTCTATACACAACAACACGCTGCAAGCCGGCGGAACGACAGATGTGCGCGTAATGGTAACGGCCCCTGCCGGAAACACGAAAACCTATGTCATTAAAACCACCCGTGCCACGGACCCGAACTATGAGGCAAGCGGCAATAATTTTATTACGGGAATCACCATTGATAAAGGGATACTATCCCCGCTGTTTCACAAAGAGACCATAAATTACGTGATTTGGCTGCCCTATGAATCAGAAAGTATTGTCGTGGGCGCCACTGCCGAGGACCCGCGGGCAACGGTCGCTATATCAGGCGGAGAAAGCTTGATTGCAGGGGCGGACAATATGGTTAATATTGTATGCACAGGTGAGAACGGCATGAAAAAAGAGTACAGCATTGTCGTCAAGCGCGCGATGCCCTTTGGGGATGCTGCGGGTGCGGTGAATGTGGTGGGTGTTGAGGGTGCTATGGAGCAATTTAAGCGCATAGCGGCGGCACAAAGCGGACAGACCGACGACAAAGGAGAAAAAATAACGGCAGACAACAATGTTTTGCTGGATTTGAGCCATTCGGCCAGCAAGCAGGTGCCGAAATCGATCTTTGAAGAGTTACAAAAATATCCCGATGCGAACTTAATGATCAATGCGGGTTATGCAAAAATTTTGTTCCGCAGCAAAGATATTAAATCCAACCTCGACAAAGATTTTTATGACTTGGCATTTTCTTACAGCAGCGAATATGAAAACATCATGCGTCAGCAGGCAAAAGACGAGACGGGCGGAATGGTCTATTCATTTGCCCACAACGACAGCCTGCCGGGATATGCCACGTTTTATTTGATGACCAACTTGCAGGAAGGTCAAAAATATAACCTGTATAAATATCGTCTGGAAGACGAAAAATTCTATTTAATTGCACAAAACGTTGCGGTGGGTCCCGCGGGATTGGTGGCTTATTACAACGATAGTTGTTCGGACTATATTCTCACAGCCAATGTCATTGAAGGCGCGGAGAAATATGATTCGGTATCCAAACAGGGTCAAATTGCATCTATGACAAAGGGATTTGCTTTGAACACAACCACAGCGTTGATGATTGCACTGGGCTTGGCGGTTGGCTTTGTTATCGGATTCCTTGTTGCAAAGGGCAAGAAAAAAAATAAGCCAAAAAAACCAAACGAACCAAAGACGGTAAAATTATCCGATGAAATCGTTGTGGCAAATACTCCTGCGCCAAGCGAGACTGTCGCAGAAACAATATCGAATGAAAACGCGATTGCCGATGCAGAAGAGAGTGTGCCTAAAGACGATGATGTTATCGTTGCAGAGGTGGATAAAGAGTATTACTCTTTGCTGCAAGAGGCGGATATGACACTGCAGACAACACAGACCATGCAGACGCTATCGGAAGAAGAAGTGCAAATAACCGATAAAGGCGACGAAATGGCAGATATTGTTCAGCTGCAAGATGAAGAAGAAAAATAAGCAATAAACAATAAAAAGCGGGCAACCGCTTTTTTAGTTTGAAGTCAAAAGGCAAGTTCGATTTTGCCCAGAATATTTTAGACACAAAAATTAAACAGGGATTAATTTTTGTGCAGTACACTGTTAGACAAATACGGACATCGGTAGGGGAACATGAAACTGAATTATAAACAAACGGTTTTGATAGGGCTGGCCTTTTTGTATATCTCTGCCTTTTGGCAGCTGTATGACACCCTTATTCCCTTGATTTTACAAAAATCTTTTCATTTCAAAGAAACATTGACGGGCACCATCATGGCAATGGACAATGTATTTGCTCTTTTTTTGTTGCCCTTTTTTGGTGCGCTGTCAGATAGAACCAACAGCAGATATGGCAGGCGCATGCCTTATATCGTGGGAGGGACGCTTTTTTCTATTGTGGCATTGATGGTGATGATCTCTGCCGGCGAACAAAAAAATGCCGTTTTGTTTATTGCCTCTCTGGGAATGGTGTTATTGGGCATGGGCATTTATCGCTCCCCTGCGGTAGCGCTGATGCCTGACTATACGCCAAAGCCTCTGCGCAGCAAAGCCAATGCCATCATCAGCCTCATGGGCACAGTCGGCGGGCTGTTTGCACTGTTTGCCATACGCATTATGGTGCCGCAGCAAGAAAATCCCGAATACATGCCGGTTTTTGTTGTCGTGGCGTTGGTGATGTTTTGTTCATTGATAGTGCTGATGACGACAATACATGAAAACAAGATGACACGCATTGTTGATGTGTCAGAAGAAAGCGCAACGGAAAACAAACTGCCGAGGGAAGTGAAAAAAAGTCTACTTTTTATTCTACTGGCCGTCTTTTTTTGTTTCATGAGCTTTAATGCCGTTATGTCGGCTTATTCCAGATATGCCGAGCGCATATGGCAAATTCGCGGCGGTACTTTTGCGGGAAGTTTGGTGGTCTTTACCTTAGTCGCCATTGTTTCGTTTATACCGATTGGCATTGTTGCCGAGAAAATCGGCAGAAAAAAAACAATCATGTGCGGACTGGTTGTTTTGACGTTGGTGTATTGTCTGTTGTTTTTGTGTCAGCAGTATTCCATTGCGATTTATTTCGCCTTCGCCTTTGGCGGTATAGGCTTTGCCGCCTTTACGGTCAATATGTATCCCATGGTGGTGGATATGAGCAAAAGCGCCAATGTAGGAAGATATACGGGATACTATTACACCTTTGCCATGGCTGCGCAAATCGTTACACCAATCGTTTCGGGCACGCTTTTGGAATATGTTTCCTATATTACGCTCTTTCCCTATGCCGCGTTTTTTTCGCTGTTGTCACTGGGCGCCATGGTCTTTGTGCAGCACGGTGACAGCAAACCGAAACAGAAAGTGACCCTGGAAAGCTTTGCATCGCAGGAATAGGTGGAGCCTTCAAAGAAAGGATAAAGCGAATTACGAAAGGCGCCCATAGAGCGCTGTTAAATGATAGATGACCTGCTCGAGTGCGGTGCTTAAGGTGTCTTTTTTTATGCGCCATACCCAGTTGTCTCCGATGGTCTGCGGCGTATTGATTCTGCCTTCGCTGCCTAAGCACAAATAATCCGCAAGCGGGATGATTGCCAAGTTTGCCACGCTGGCAAGGGCCAATCGAATAAAGCCATAGGCAAAAGATGCCGAGTCGTTGCAGTTCATGTAGTCTTTGGCGCGGGCAACCTCGTTCGGGTCAAAAACGTATTGCCAATTTTGTGCCGTGGTGTTGTCGTGTGTGCCGGTATAGACGACACAATGGGGATGATACAAGTGCGGCAAATATGGATTGCTTTGCCCTTCGGCAAAGGCAAATTGAAGAACTTTCATGCCCGGATAGGCGCTGTAGCGAAGCAGCTCATAGACTTCCTCGGTTAAAAACCCCAAGTCCTCGGCAATCATGCGCATGGAGGGCAAAGACGTTTTAATGGCGTCAATAAAGGCTTTGCCGGGACCTTTTTTCCAGCGCCCGTTTTGAGCGGTTGTTTCATTGGCGGGAATAGAATAATAGCTTTCGAGTCCGCGAAAATGATCAAAACGCGTGATGTCATAAATTTTTTGTACGTGCGTGAGACGTTGCAGCCACCAGGCAAAGTTTGTTTTTTTATGATAGGCCCAATCATAAAGCGGATTTCCCCAGATTTGCCCCTGTGGAGAAAATCTGTCGGGCGGACAGCCCGAAACATGGCTTTGAACAAAATCGGCATCCACTTGAAACAGGCTCGGCTGTGTCCAAATATCTGCACTGTCGCCCGAAACATAGATGGCAATGTCACCAAGGATGTCAACGCCCTTTGCGGCGGCATATTTTTTTAAATTGAAAAACTGTTCGTAAAAAAAATATTGTAAAATCTTCCAATACTCGATTTCATAGCCGTGGGTCTTTTGCAGTGCCGCCACGGAAGAAGAATGCCTATTTTTCAAGTGTTGAGGCCACTGCACAAGGGGTAAGTTGTCCTGAAGGGTTTTGATGGTCATAAACAATGCATAATCGTCAAGCCACGCAGCATTTTCTTTGCAAAAAGTGCGGTAAGAAGCCTGTGTACTATCCAGGCGCATCGCCGCCTTTTTCAACACTTGCGGTCTTGTGTTGTATAAGGTGCCGTAATCCACATTGCCTTCGGGTAAAATGTGCATGTCACATTCTTGCTTTGTAAGCAACCCTTTTTCGCATAAGATATCCAAATCAATAAAGTACGGATTGCCCGCAAAAGCGGAAAAACTTTGATAAGGGCTGTCCCCGTAGCTCGTGGGACCAATGGGCAAAATCTGCCAACAGCTTTGCCCGGCGGCACGTAAAAAATCTATAAAGGCAAAGGCTTCTTTGCCCAATGTGCCGATTCCGTATTTTCCGTTGAGGCTGCTGATGGGCAGCAAAATACCGCTTTGTCTCATTATGCGCTCCTTTTCCTATGAAGTATTGTAACAAAAAATCCGACAGAATACATAAAATTCCTGCTTGTCGAAAAAGTTTTATTTAAAGTCTGTGTAAATTTTTTTATTCTGAGGCAATAGGCAATTGTTTGTGTTGTGAAAGTGGTAGGGCTGTGTTAGAATATCCTCAAGTTGGAACAGGGGGAAGAGAGAAATGGTTATCCTGAAATACATCGCCATTTTGTTGATGGGATATGTATTCGGAAACATTGTTATTTCATATATTATTGCAAAAATCAAAGCGGGAATCGATATCAGACAATTTGGAACAAACAATGCCGGCGCCAGCAATGTAGCGGTAACGGTGGGTTATAAATATGCCTTTATTGCCTATATTGTCGATATCTTAAAAGGTGTGGCACCTGTTGTCATTGCGCGTTTGGCGTTCAGGGACTTGCCTTATGCACCCGTCATTGCCGGCTGCGGTGCGGTATTGGGGCATATTTTCCCTTTTATTCTTCAATTAAAATTTAAAGGCGGCAAAGGATTTGCCACCTATGTAGGCATGATGCTGGGACTTAGTCCGCTGGCAGGGTTTATTTTCGGTATCAGCGCGATTATTGTGGGGATCATTACGGATCGTCTGGTAATCTCCACGGTTTTGGTCACCGTGCTCTATCCTGTCTATACGCTGATAGCGAAGGGATATACTTTTGCCATTGGGGTATTAATACTCGCTTTTACGAGTATTGTGGTTATCTTCAAACACAAGGACAATATTCGTCGCTTATTGAAAAATTCGGAACCGCGTATTCGAGAAAATTTCGGCAAATACCGTAAGAAAAAAACGTAATATCCACAAATGTCCATCTCTGTTATATATCCGAAAGCATAGTGGCTTTCGGTTTTTTGATGCGGATCATTTTGCGTTTGCATTAAAAAAACATCGCGGCCTTTTTATTCAGCCAATCTGTTTTGACAGGTCGGTGAAAACTTTGAAAAGCGCTTTAATTTTTCAAAAATACATGTTACAATAATTTTCGCGCGCGCCCGTAGCTCAGCCGGATAGAGCAACGGTTTCCTAAACCGTGTGTCGGAGGTTCGAGTCCTCTCGGGTGCGCCATTTGTTTATAAATATGAATTTTTGAAAGTATTTCACAGAAATTAGTATTTTTTTATGAAATATTCTTCAAGATTGCAGCCGACAAATCGTAAATAAATGGTGACAAAATGCAAAACATGTGAGGGCAAAAAATGAAGCTTATTTTAGAAGAGATTAAAAAAAGTTTTGATAACAAGGAGGTGCTCAAAGGCGCGTCCTTTATTTTTGAAAAAGGGTGTATTTATGGTTTATTGGGACGCAACGGCGCGGGCAAAACAACGCTGTTTAATTGTCTCAACGAAGATATTGGCATTGACAGCGGCAAGTTTGAAATCGAAGAAGGGGAAAGACGACGGGCAGTGTCGGACGAAGACATTGGCTACGTTCTTTCGATTCCCGTGGTGCCCGAATTTTTGACGGGAAGAGAGTTTTTAAAATTTTTTGTGGATATCAACAAAGACAACATTCGCGACGAAAAAACGTTGGATGAATATTTTGACTTGATACGCCTGGAGCGTGATGATCGCGATCGCTTGATAAAAGATTATTCCCACGGCATGAAAACAAAAATGCAAATGCTGGTAAACTTTATTGCAAATCCCGGCATTTTTTTGTTGGATGAGCCGCTTACGTCCTTTGATGTGGTGGTTGCGGACGAGATGAAAGAATTGCTGCGGCATATGAAAAGCGATCACATTATTATTCTCTCAACCCATATCATGGAGCTGGCACTGGACTTGTGTGATGAAATTGTTATTTTAAATCACGGTATACTCAAAAAAATCGAAAATGACAGCGGCGATAAAACAGCGTTTAAAAATCAGATTATCGCAGCGTTAAAGGGTGAAGAAGATGATTGATGCTTTTGTTACGTCTTTTCGCCTGCGTAATACGTATAAAACCAACGGCATCATTTATGCACTCAAATCCCTTCCGCTGTTGGGCAAGCATTTGCCTGCGGCGCTATATGCAAGTTCCGGATTAAAAACCTTTGCAAATGTGTTGAGTATCCTTGGGGAAATCGCTTCGGTGTTTTTGGGTAAAGCCGTATATGTGACTCTGATTGTTTTTGTTGCGATAAAGATGAAGGCGCTGCCTGCAGACAGCTATGTGCATATTTTAATTTTATTGACGTTCATAGGAGGCTTTACCAATACGCAAATGTTTAACCCGACCAGGGATAAATTTTATGCCATTTGTATCATGCGCATGGACGCGCGCAAGTATGCCCTGGTCAATTATTTTTATTTCTTGCTTAAGATTTTCGTGGGCCTCTTGCCGATGTCGATCCTTATCGGCGCATTGAGCGGTGCAAGCATGGCGGTTCGTTTATTGATGCCCATCTTTGTCATTGCAACAAAACTTTGCTTTACCTGGGTGTATTTGTACAGAAACAAAAAAGTGGGTCAGGTAAAAAATGAGAACAAACTCACTGCCTTTAAATGGGGGATTGTTTTTGCCCTGCTGGCAGCGGCATTTTTGCCGCCCTTTTTCGGCGTTGCATTCAATAGTACCGTGTTATATATCTTGCAGGCACTGTTGACGATTCCCGCTATTTTTGCTGTTCGCTATATTTTGCGTTTTGATGTCTATAAAACCATTTATAAGCAGCTGTTAAAACCGGAAAATATTGCGCTGGGGTTGTCTAAAACCAGTGCTGCGTCCATACAACAAGCGGAAATGCAAAAAAAGATTGTCGCCGACCTCAGCCAAAGCAGCAACAAGACAGGTTATGCCTATTTTAATGAATTGTTTATGAAACGCCACGCTAAGATTTTGACACGCTCGGCAAAGCGCATAACACTGATTGTATTTGCCATGCTGGCGGCGGCGATTATTGCTTGCCTTGTCAATCCCGCAATCAAAGAGCAGATCAACAGCATGATACTGATGTTTTTGCCTTATTTTTTATTTGTGATGTATTTCGTCAACCGAGGCGGCGTGATGACGCAAGCGATGTTTATGAACTGCGATCACAGCATGCTCACCTATCGTTTTTATCGTCGTCCCAAAGCAATTTTGACGCTGTTTGTAAAAAGGCTTAAATACATCATTGCGGTAAATATGGTGCCCGCACTGATCATAGCCATCGGGTTACCGCTGTTGCTTTTTATTACCGGCGGCACCGCGCAGCCACTCAATTATGTGGTTTTGTTTGTTTCGATTATCAGTATGTCGGTGTTTTTTTCCGTACACAATATGGTGCTCTATTATTTGCTGCAACCCTATAACATCAATTTAGAACAAAAAAGTGCTGTTTACGGTATTGTGAATATTATTACCTATGTCATTTGCTATGTAGCCATCGGCAAAAAGATACCCACATTGATTTTTGGTACGGCCATTTCCGTATTTTGTGTACTCTATATTGTTGTGGCGCTTATTTTGGCTTACCGCCTTGCGCCTAAAACTTTTAAGTTGCGACAATAATACAAGCATAGTCTTTGCACGCCGCAGCGTGCGTATTATAACATTATTGTTGAAGAAAAGGTATAAAGGTCAAGCACCAACACGGAGAGTTCGCTGAAAATGCGCGAGTGAAAATTGTTAAAAATAAGGTTGCTC
>CALFLU010000040.1 GCA_937880125.1 uncultured Eubacteriaceae bacterium | reverse complement strand
GCTTTGCATACAGGTTGATCTGATTTTCATAGACGTGATGTTTTCCCAACTCGATGTTGATGCCCAGCGTGATGATGCCGATGTCCTCGCTTTCCAACAGCGCTTTTACAATCGTCTTGTTTCCTTCCACGTTGTACATCAGCGCCGTGGTGGCATCCAGCGGATTGTTTGGCGTGGCAAAAGAGGGCAGCAGATCCATCACCGCTTTTTTCACTTTTGGGTCAAAGTCCGGATGAACCAGGCCGTATTTTTCACTCATGTCTGCGCACACCGCCGTCTCGCCGCCGGACAGATTCAAACTTGCCAGCGTCGCCTTTTGCGCGATGGTTCCTTTGAGTACGGTAAACATCCTCGTCAGCGCGATGAGATCTACAAAGTCTTCGGCCATCACCACACCGAATTTTTCGAAAATCGCATCATAGGTTGCGCTGTTACCGGCCAAATTGCCCGTGTGGGAAGCCGTAGCCGCCGCACCTTTTTTCGACCTTCCGCTTTTGAGCACGATGACGGGTTTTCGTTTTTCCGCCGCTGTTCGCAGGGCTTTTTCAAACACTTCCGGTTTTTTCACGCCTTCCAAGTACACCGCCAGCACGCTGACGGCCTCATCTTCCGCATAAAACAGTAGCATATCTTCGATGGTTACAATGTTGCCGTTTCCCGTGGATGCCATATAGGACATACCAAATCCGGCTTCGGACAAATATTTGATGATAAACCCGCTTTGCCCCACGACACCCACACCCAAATTGTCGTTGAATTCAAAATCGCTGTCCAGTCCCCACATCATTAATTGATCCACGTTGTTCATAATTCCCAGACAGTTGGGGCCGATAACAGCCATATCATAGGCGGCCGCCACCTCAATTAAGCGTTTTTCAAGCTCTTTGCCCGCTTCTTCCTTTTCTTCCGAAAATCCGCTGGCAAACACCACGGCGCCTTTGACGCCTTTTTTACCCGCTTCTTCCATCAGCGAAATCACTGTGGAGCTGGGTGTGCATAAAACGACACAGTCCACCACTTCGGGCAAATCACTGATACTGGCATAACATTTTTTTCCCAAGAGTTCTTCTCTTTTCGGATGAACAAAATACACTTTTTCGCCCAGGGCGCCTCGCAGGGCGTTTTGTGCGGCATAGTTGCCAAAGCTTCCTTCTCTGTCGCTGACGCCTACCACAGCAATGCTTTTTGGTTTCATGACTTTGCGAATATCCATGTTGTTACCTCCCGGTTTTTTCTATTGTAAAGCTTTATGATAAAATAGTTATGTACTTATAATGATATTAATACACTCATTAAAGCGGGTAAAAAAAGGGCAGCGGATTACCACTGCCTGTTTATTATCTTTTTACTTCAATCAAAATGCGACGATAGGGCTCTTCGCCTTCGCTGATGGTCACCACGCGCCGATTGTTTTGCAAATAGGCGTGGATAATGCGCCGCTCATAGGGATTCATCGGTTCAAGCTCTACCCTTCTGCGGGTTTTAATGGCACGTTGCGCCATTTTGTCTGCAAATTCCTTGAGGGCTTGTTCTCTTTTTTCTCTGTAGCCTTCGGTGTTGAGTACAATTTTTGTATACTCTTCGGCATTTTTATTTACCACCAGGCTGACCAGATATTGCAAAGCATCTAAGGTGATGCCTCGTCTGCCGATCAGATAGCGCATGTTTTCTCCGGTAATGGTAATGAAAAGCACATTGTCTTCTTTCATTTCCGCATGTGCCGTGCCGTCAATGCCCATGGATTTTACCACTGATTCAATGAATTCGACAGCCTTTTCTTTGGGGCCTTGGGGCAGCAGTGTCACTTCTACTTTTGCCTGTTTGCTCAAAATGCCCATCAGTCCGCCGCTGGGCAGTTCCAGCACTTTGGTTTCCACCTGCTCTTTGCTTGCGCCCAATTCCTGCAATGCGGCTTCGATGGCTTCTTCAACGGTCCTTCCTTTTTTGATGACAGATTTTTGCATTCTATTACACTTCCTTTTTCGGTTTTTCTCTTAAGAAATAGTATTGCTGCACGATCGACAACGCAGTTTGCAAGAACCAGTAAATGGCCAAGCCGGCCGGGAATGTAAATGAAATATATCCGATCATGGCATACATGATATAGTTGAACATTTTCATTTGCTGGCGCTGTTGTGCGCTTTGCATTTGCATTGTCTGCTTTGTCATAAAGATCTGCGAAACAATCGAGAGTACGGGGAAAATAAACCACCCGTTATTCAGTCCGTTTTTAACGGTATCGATGACTTGCGGCATTTGTGTTATGATATTGAACTTCGTGCCGTCTGCAAGAAAGTTCATGGCGTCGGGTGAACCCAAATTTTTCACCCACAAAAAGCTCATATCCACCGCGTTGATGGTGCCATCCAAAAACACCCATTGTTCGGGCTGGCGCAGCACGGTGAAGAGTGCGATAATGATCGGAAATTGCAACAAAATCGGCAGACAGCCGCTTAAGGGGTTGTAATTGTGTTTTTGATACAGTCGTTGCATTTCCATATTTAATTTTTCTTTGTTGTCTGCATATTTCTTTTGCAGTTTTTCCATTTCGGGCTGAAGGTCTTTCATGACTTTCATGGATTTGTTTTGCTTGATGCTCAGAGGCAACAGCAAAAGTTTTGCCAAGATGGAAAAAATAACAATGGCCAGGCCATAGCTGTCTACAAGATTATAGATAAAAAACAATGCCTTTCCGAAGAAAGAATATAGTATGGACATAAAGCCTCCAGATGTAAATTTTTACGGCAGGGGATCGTATCCTCCCTTAAACAGCGGATTACATCTTAAAATCCGTCTGACGGACAAATAAAACCCTTTGAAAAAACCGTATTTTTCAAAGGCCTGCACGCTGTAAGCAGAACAAGTCGGATAAAATCGACAATGGGCCGGTGTGTACGCAGAGATGTATTTTTGATAAAATCGGATGATTTTAATGAAAAGAATGCTCATTTTTATTCTCCGAACAAACCCATATTTTGTGCCGCTTTGCCAAACGCACAAAGGATGCCTTCAGCGCAGTGTAGTCTGCTGTGCTTATGCCGCTGCGCGCAATTAGGATGATGTCGCACCCTTTGCAAAGATTTTCTTCGTAATGACGATACATTTCTTTGAGCCTTCTTCGCGCGCGGTTTCGAATGACGGCACCGCCGACTTTTTTGCTTGCCACGACACCGAGTCGGTTTTCCTTTGACGCATTGTCGATACAAAGCATGACCATCGATTTTTCAGCATGGCTCTTTGCTTTTTTGTATACCTTTTGAAATCCGCTTTTTTGCAACATGGTCGTATGCTTCATGGTCTGTTCATTTCTCAAACAAACCGCTTTGCAGAGCGGTTATGCAGACAATCTTTTTCGTTGTTTTTCTCTTCTTCGGCGCAAAACATTTTGACCGCTTGTCGTAGCCATTCTACAGCGAAATCCGTGTTTTTTCTTTCTTTTTCGCGTATTGGGCTGAAATGTCATTTTCATCGTTTTCTCCCTCCTCTACCCTTATGTCTGTAATACTTTCTATTTGTTGCGTGAATTATTTCATTATACTGTTCAAGCAATTTTGTGTCAAGAATTATATCAATGCAAAAAACTTCTTGTCAAGGCTATCCTGTGGGCATTTTTCGGTTCAAATTCATTTTTAATTCGTTTTTTTCGCTCTGTGCTTCATTTTTTTCGGTTTGTATTTTCTTGAAACACAGGTTGATTTATCCACAAATTGCCTGATTTTTGATTATTTTTTTAATTTTTGTTGATAACTTTTTGTTTCTTTGCTATGATTGGTATCACTCGAAAAGATATCCCCTGTTTTGTTATCCACTTATTCACACCCTGTGGATAACTTGTGCAAAGCCTCTTTTTTCCCTTTCGTAACGGTGATGGCTCGCGGAGATGTCTTGGTTGAAAGACCGTCCTTTCTTTTTGAACCGCTCGCAGAGCATCTTTCATTTTACACACAAAACACACAGATTATACCCCATTGGTACACCTGTTGATAAACTTGTTGTACTTTTGCACGATAAAGGAGTTTTGCAACTTATGGACAAGCAAAATATGTCCGCCGTTTGGGACAATGCATTAAAAAGCATCAAGGGTGAATTAAAACCCAACATTTTTAATCAGTATATTCAGCGTCTTGTGCCGCTTTCGATTCATAAAAACACCCTGGTTTTGCAGGTGGAAGAAGAATTTGAATTAAAGATCATTGAGGCGCGCTATATTGTTTTGATTTCGAATATTTTAAAAGAAGTCACGGAGGGTCAGCTCAGCAAAGTCGAATTTGTATTGCCTGCCGCCGCTGCTTCTTATAAGGATACTTCCGCTGTCGAATCCATAAGTACGCCCAATCTTATGGATCGCTATACCTTTGATACTTTTGTGGTAGGCGGCAGCAATCATTTTGCCTATGCGGCATCGCTGGCCGTTGCCGAATCTCCGGCAAAGAAATATAACCCGCTGTTTATCTATGGCGGTGTGGGGCTGGGCAAAACCCACCTGATGCAAGCTATTGGCAATTATATTCACAAGCGCAGCCCGAAGAAAAAGATTCTTTATATTTCTTCGGAACAATTTATGAACGAATTTATTTATGCGCTGCAAAAAAAGACGAACATTTCTTTTCGAAACAAATATCGAACCGTGGACGTGCTGCTCATTGACGACATTCAATTCATCGGCACCGGTGAGAGCACGCAGGAGGAGTTTTTTCACACCTTTTGCGCGCTGCATGCCGACAACAAGCAAATCGTCATTTCAAGTGATAAGCCTCCAAAAGACATTCCCCGCCTCGAAGAGCGTTTGCGCTCGCGCTTTGAACAAGGGCTTATTTGCGATATTCAGCCCCCCGATTTTGAAACCCGCGTGGCGATTTTGCGCCGCAAGTCTGAGCGGGAAGCGGTGGATATTCAAGCGGACGTTATTGATTTTATTGCATCGAACATTCAGTCCAACATTCGTGAGTTGGAAGGGGTTTTGTTAAAGGTCAAAGCCATCAGCGAACTGACAAAGCAGCCCATTACGCTGGAGTTGGTTAAAGAGCAAATCAAGGATGTTTCCTCTTTCAGCAATAAAAAAGTGAGCGTGGATGTGATTAAATCCGTGGTCAGCGATTATTTTGACCTTTCCGTGGAAGAGCTTTCTTCGAAACAGAGAACGAAGATGATTGCCTATCCGCGTCAAATTGCCATGTATTTGACACGCAATCTCACCGATCATTCCACAAAGCAAATCGGCGCGGAGTTTGGCAACCGCGACCACACGACGGTTTTATACGCCTGCGAAAAAATCAAAGACGATTTGACCAAAAACCACATGCTGAAAAACGACATTGAACATTTGGTTAAAGAAATTAAAAAATAGCGCCCGTGCTTTGGGGTTTTATCCACATTTTACCCACTGTGTTTTTGGCATACATCCCCTTGTAAACGAGCGGATTTTCGTATACAATATTACCTGTCCACAAAACTAACATCCCTACTGATACTACTGTTTATTACAGATAAATATTTATCAAAGAAGGTTGTGCATATGAAACTACATATCAATAAGTCCGATTTGATCAGTGCGTTAAACTACGTCTCCAAGGCTGTTTCTTCAAAAACCACCAACACCTCTTTGGAAGGCATTTATCTTTCCTGCGAAAACAATATCCTTACATTGTTTGCAACGGATTTGGAAATGAGCATTCACACCCATGTGGATGTGGAAATGCTGCAAAGCGGAAGTGCCGTGGTGCCCAGTCGCATCTTTATTGAGATTATTCGCAAACTTCCTTCCGAAAAAATCTCCATTGAAACCGACGATGCAAACAAAATGCATATTGCATCCGACGAGTCTCAAATCAATATCCATGTGCAAAGCACGGCAAACTATCCGTCGATTCCTTCCATTGCCGCGACGGATTATATGATACTGGAAAGCGAAAAGCTGAAAAGAGCCATTCGCGAAACCATTTTTGCCGCTGCCATCGATGCGCAGATGCCGGTTTTGACAGGATTGTTATTGGAAGTGAAAAAAGATCAGTTTCAGCTCACGGCTCTGGACGGATACAGAATGGCCATTCGCAAAGAAGCCATTGAAGACGGGTTGGAGTTTTCCTGCATTATTCCCGCACGGGTGTTGAGTGAGTTGTATAAAATTTTGAATATGGAAAGCAACGGCGATGTGATGATTAAGTATGCCGAAAAAAGTGTGCATTTCACAATCGGCGATACGATTTTGATTTCCAACCTCATCGGGGGAAACTTTATCAAATACAACGACATCATTCCCAAAAACAGCAACCTCACGGTGAAGACGGCGGCGCGCAAGCTGTTGGATGCCTGCGAGCGAGCCAGTTTGGTGGCAAGGGAAGGCAAAAACAATTTGATCAAATTTCATTTCGAAGAAAGAGAGTTTCACATTGTGTCCAACAGTGAAGTGGGCAGTGCAAACGAATATGTGGAAAGTGAGATACAGGGAGGAGATTTAAAAATTTCTTTCAACTCCAAATATTTCATCGATGTGCTCAAAAACACATCCGAAGAGATGGTAGAGATGTATTTTATCGACAATTTATCTCCTTGCGTTGTGAAAAAACCGGGCAGTGAAGAAATGCTGCATGTGATTTTGCCCGTTCGCTATAAAGATTGATTTTATGTTAAATAAAAGCGGCATTTTCCCTTGGGGAAGATGCTGTTTTTTTTATGCGAAAAAAAGAATGAAAAAAACCGAAAAAATGGAGCTGAAACGTGGTAATGAAGCGGGAAATATGCTATAATAATCAAAGAAAAAGAACCTGCCGAAAAAAGACAGATATTCTTTTTTTTATGGGTTGAGGCAAGGGTTGCTTGCCAAAAAGTAGGGTTGCAGGATGGATTCAACAAAACAAATAT
>CALFLU010000039.1 GCA_937880125.1 uncultured Eubacteriaceae bacterium | reverse complement strand
AAGACACCGCCCTTTCACGGCGGTTACAGGGGTTCGAATCCCCTAGGGGTCACCACTCCAAGGGCGCATAGCTCAGCTGGGAGAGCATCTGCCTTACAAGCAGAGGGTCATAGGTTCGAGCCCTATTGCGCCCACCATTTATTTATAACGTATAACACAGCGGCGATTGCCGTTTTTTTATTGCAAAGCGGCGGGCGGTGACTTTGTGCCATATGATTCATCAAAGATGAATAGGTGCTCTGTAAGAAAAATGTCGTCGGCGGGATAAACGAAAAAAAGAAACTCCTTGATAAAATCAAACAAAACAAGGGCATAGGCGGGTGCGCAGCAAAGCAGGCCAATATTTCTGATGACATTTCGAAGACAGGTATGTTATAATATAAAATACTTTTTTATAGATCGGTAAAAGAAACTTATGAAGAAATTCGGATTTAAAATCTTATATGATAAAAAAAATGCGTTGATATTGATTTTGTTGCTGGCGGTGTTTTTGTGTATCAACGCGGCTTTGTATTTGTTGAACCCGGTTCAGCTGGATATGGAAGAAATTTATTTCTATGATCTGAACGGAAACAGGATGACCGGTCAGTATATTGCAGGCGAAAAAGATCAGGGTGTGGTGTTGGCGCCGGACAAAGGGCAGGATATGTCTTATTATTTAAGCGTTGCGCGAGGACTCAACGAGCAGGGTTATCACGTGATGATGTATGATTTGCCCGGGCAAGGAAGAAGCCAAGGCACCTATACCAGAACCTTTTATGAGGACAACAGTTCTGCGATGCAAACCTATTCTGCGATGTTGGCCTTTTCACAATTAAGCAAACTGCCCCCTGCCAACATACACTATGTCGGACACGGTTTTGGGGCAAGGGCTGTTTTGCAAGCTGGTGCACATGATTATATTCAGCCTGCGAGCATCGTGCTGATCAATACGGAAATATCCTTTAAATCGACGATTTTTGCCCGACTACCCATTATTGTGGACGACACGGCGCTTCCGTGGATTCAAAATCTGAGCACATCCATTGCAGGAACCAATTTCGGACTGATTGGAACCACGTCTGAAGATCGCCAAAATGCCGAAAAACTCAACGAACTGTTGGGCGCGCAAAACACGGTGCAAGTAATCTCAAAAAGTGCCATGACTGAGGCCTATGCGCCGTTGGACAAAGATGTCATTGGCGCTGTGGTAGCCTACATAGGTTCTGTCGGTGGCTTGGGTGGTGAAGTAAGCATGGGCAAGGTGACAATATATAACGTGATGTTGCTTTTGTTGGGGCTGTGTGTGTTTGCTGTTTTGTGGTACATGCGCAAAGCTCTGGAAAAGCGCAGAGTTGTAGAAGAAATGTATTTTGCGACACTTTCCTGGAAGTTTTATTTATATAAGCTGCTCTTTTGGATTCCTGCGGCGGTTATCGGCGCAATGGGTGTGTTGGTTATTTATTTGGTGCCCATCGCCTTTCCTGTGCAGGCAGGGGTAATCAGCTTATTGTTTGGCTGTTACGGGTTGGTGATGTTTGGAATGTATACTTACAGCAATTTTGCAAATGATGCCGGGGCGGGAATGTTTAAAGACGAAAATCGTTCGAGTTGGCTTACGGGCGTCGTGGTCTTTATCATAGCCTATCTTTTATTAAAAGCTTTCGGTCATTACGGACTATATTATATGTTCCCCTTCGGACAGCGCTGGATTTGGTTTATTGTATTTGCTTTCTTTAACAGCATACCGTTTTTGGTGCTTGACAGGGAGCTGATTGTGTTGGATGCAGACAAAGTATCCAAGATAAAAATCGTTGCAGTGTATCTTTTACCCTTTGTGCTGGTGGTGCCGTTTTTGATGCTGCTGGGCATGCAAGCTGTTGCCATGGGTGTGTTTATGGCGGCGATGGGGTTGATTGCGGTGATTTTGCTGGGACGCATTTTAGAAGAACTTGACGTGCAAATTTTTGTTGCCGCCGGCCTGCAGGGACTTTTGTTTACCATGTATGTGTTGTCTTTCGGAATTATGCTGAATTAGCGGGCAGTGAAGCTTTGTGAATCATGTACATAGCTACCATGATTGGTGATATATAAAACGTATTTGTTATGGAGGCAGTTGTGATGCGAGAAATTTATGAACGGATTCTCACTTTCGGTGAATATTTTTCACATATGATCGAGACGGTAAAAAAACGCTTTGGACAATACATCGGCGTATTGGGTGTGACGATAGGTCTGGTTTTTGGGTGGAGTATTGTCGTCGGGTTGCTCATGGCGATGTTTTTTGTAGCCAGTCTGCCCGGGTTTTTGCAGGATCCCACGGCAATACTGAGCATGACAAATGATCAGGCAGCTGCGTACCTGATAAAAACCCTTCCCGTTATTATGCTGTTTTATTTTATCATTTTAGCAGGGTATTTGTACATTTCCAATGTGACCGTGTCGATGTTTTATCTGATTACGGATTCTTACGTAGTGGGAGAAAAAAGACCTTTTGGCAAAATGCTGAGTTATTCTTTTCGAAGGGCTATGCCCATGTTTGGCACCATCTTTTTGTATTCTTTGCTTTTGTTTGCTATTTGGATGGTGTTTATGATTGTGATCGGTTTGCTTTTCTCTGCAATGTTGGCAAGCAATCTCACGCAGTTTCAAGCTTTTGACGACCCTGCAGTGCTGTTGGGTATGTGGCAAATGTGGGTAGTTTTCGTGCTTTGGCTCGCCATGATTGCTTTTACGATCTATATTTTGATTCGCTATTCGTTCAGCGTTTTAGGCCGTGCAAAATATCAATTTTCGGCGGTGCAATCGCTGAAGTATTCCAGGATGCTGACAAGGACGAAGGTGGCAAAAATATTCGGCAATATGTTGCTGATTTCTTTGCTGGCAAACTTGCCGATTATTTTGATGTCTTTAGGCACGAGGCACCTTATCGACGTGGGTGCCGTTTTGGGTCTGATGTCGATAACGACGCTGTTTTCTTTTGTCGTCTATATCTTCACGGCGAGTTTTCAGTCGATTATGTATATTAATTTTGATGCGGTTCGAGGGGCAGATGTAATCAGCAAACTCAGCGGTGCCGTGCACAATTTGAAAGATGTGTATTTTCCTCATAACGGTGCGCAAAATGTTGGCTATGCAGATGCTGCCGCCCCGCAGGCACCCGTAGCAGTACCTGTTTTTGCAGATGAAACACAAAGGCCATCGGAGGATGTGGCAGATGTGAGTATAACACCCCATGAAGGCTATGATGCACAAAACTTTGTCGGTGGCACAGATGCAGCCGGGCAGGTGCTCGAAGCACAGCCAGAGGAAGAGATTGTCATTGACCCGGAAGCGATTGACGGCTATGCGGACGCAGACGAGATCGCAACAAATCCTGCGTTTACAGCGCCTGTCACCACGACGGAGGAGCAAAATTTAGCAGCTCAAGACGGCGGAGATTCGGAAGAGATGTCCCGGGTATCTGACAGGTCGGAGATGGAAACAGATTCGGTGTTGAAAGAGCTTTCGAAAATGCAGGAAATAGATACCGGTAACGACCCGCAATCGGACGAAACATCGCCTGTTGATGAAAATGTGCCGGGTTTTGAGTCGAAAAAAGAAGATAATGAATAAATAATGTGAAAAATGCAAATATTTTGAAAAATATTGTTGTTTTCAACCAACAATTATGCTAATATTTGTGGAACGGCGGGGTTGCGCTGTGCGAAGTGTTCTGTAGCTACGATCCTTTATTTATTTAGAAAAAATAAAAGAGAGAACGAGTCCAGAGTACCGATAAATAAATGAAGGAGGAGCGAAATGGCTGACAAAACAATCAATTGCAAAGATTGCGGTGCAGAATTTGTCTTTACAGAAGGCGAACAAGCTTTCTACAAAGAAAAAGGCTTTGAGAATGACCCTGTAAGATGCCCCGAATGCAGACGCGCGAAGAAGCAACAAAGAAATACAAGAAGCTATTAATTTTCGCATTTAAAAAGAGCTTAAACAAGCTCTTTTTTATTGCTTATAAAAATTTGTTCAAAAATTTATATAAATCTATTTACAAATTTATAGCAGTGTATTATAATATCTTTGAGGTGAAAGCAATGAATAAAAATATGTATAGCCTGATGCTGATGGACGAGGTTGTGCAAGCTATTGACAAGCTTGCGAGTGAGAATTATACCAACCGATCCAGTCTCATCAATCAAATTTTAGCGGAGTATGTGTCGCTGACCACGCCGCAACAGCGTACGAAAGAAATTTTTGGCAGCTTGATTTCGCTGATGCGTTCAGCGGAGGCTTTTGAGGTGCAGGATGGGACAAATACTTCTGTACTTTCCATGAAAAGTGCGCTAAGCTATAGATATCGTCCCACGATACGTTATGCGGTGGAACTCTATGAAAAGAGCGGACAGAGTTTTGGTGAACTTCGCGTGACCTTTCGCAGTCAAAGCAGCAATTTGCTGATGGAATTGACACATTTTTTGAACATGTTTATACGTTTGGAGCGCCACTATATTCACCCCTATTTTGCAAAGGGAAGCATAGACTATCGCTTGGAAGAGGGGCGATTTAGACGCAGCTTTGCCTGGCCTAAAAACGAAAATTTGCATACGCCTGAGCATTTGGGAACCTTAATAGGCAACTATATTCACATGTTTGACGATATGCTCAAGCAATATATGGGCGAGAAGCTGACTTCTTTCAGAGAACTTGAAGATTTATATCTGACCTACCTTGAAAGCGGTATGTCGGCAATATAATCCGTAATATACAAAAAAATGAATCAACGAACAGAGAAAAATACCTTTCAGGGAGGTAGAAAATGAATACAAATCAATATACACAAAAATCATTGGAAGCAATTGACAGGGCACAAAAGATTGCTCTTGAAAATAACAATATGCAAATCGAGCAGGAGCATTTGCTGTATGCATTGTTGGATCAAGACGGCGGGCTGATTGCGCAGCTGTTTATTAAAATGGACGTGGATGTAGACGGTGTTTTGGCAGATGTTGACCAGCTGATCGGCAAAATTCCGCAGGTGAGCGGACCGGGCAGAGAACCGGGCAAAGTCTATATCTCGCCGGTGATAGACAAAACCCTCTTGACCGCAAAAAAAGAAGCGGAAAAAATGAATGACGAATATGTTTCGGTGGAGCACTTGATGCTTGCCGTTTTGTTGTCGCCTGCGGATGCGGTAAGAGACATGCTAAAAAGGTATAACGTTGACAGCACAAAGTTTTTAAAAGCACTGCAGACAGTGCGCGGCAGCACACGTGTGACCAGTGATACGCCGGAAGACACCTATGATGCATTGAATAAATACGGATATGATTTGGTGCAAAGGGCGCGCGAACAAAAATTAGATCCCGTAATAGGCCGAGACAACGAAATCAGAAACGTGATTCGAATTTTATCGAGAAAGACGAAAAATAATCCCGTTTTAATCGGGGAGCCCGGTGTGGGCAAAACGGCCATTGCCGAGGGTCTGGCAATACGAATTGTGCGCGGCGATGTGCCTGAGGGACTAAAGGGAAAAACAATCTTTGCCCTGGACATGGGCTCACTGATAGCAGGGGCAAAATTCAGAGGCGAATTTGAAGAACGACTCAAGGCCGTGTTGAATGAAATCAAAGATAGTGACGGGCAAATTCTTTTGTTTATTGACGAGTTGCACACCATTGTGGGCGCCGGAAAGACGGAAGGCGCCATGGATGCGGGCAACTTGCTCAAGCCCATGTTGGCAAGGGGAGAGCTGCACTGTATCGGCGCGACAACGCTGAATGAATATCGAAAATACATCGAGAAAGACTCCGCGCTTGAAAGACGCTTTCAGCCTGTGATGGTGGATGAGCCTACTGTGGAGGATACGATTTCAATATTGCGCGGACTCAAAGAGCGCTATGAAGTGTTTCACGGCGTACAAATTCAAGACAACGCCCTCATTGCCGCCGCCACGCTGTCGTCACGCTATATCTCCGACAGGTTTTTACCGGACAAAGCCATTGACCTGGTGGATGAGGCCTGTGCGATGATTCGCACGGAGATTGACTCCATGCCCCAGGAGTTAGACGAAATTGCACGAAAAATCATGCAATTGGAAATTGAAGAAGCGGGGCTGAAAAAAGAAAAAGATACCCTCTCCGCAGAGCGTCTTAAAGAAATTGAAAAACAAATTGCCGAGGACAAAGAAACCTTTAACGCAATGAAAGCACGATGGGAAAATGAAAAGAAAAGCATCTCAAGCGTGCAAAAACTGAAAGAAGAACTCAACGAAGCCAACGCGGAAATTGAACGCTTGGAACAAAAATATGATTTGAATAAAATTGCCGAAATCAAATACGGCAAAATTCCGCAACTGCAAAAGCAAATCGAAGAAGCGGAAGCAAAAAACGTGCAGGCTGTGGATAATACGTTGTTGAGAGACAAAGTAACCGAAGAAGAGATTGCAAAAATTGTGGCAAGGTGGACGGGTATTCCCGTTACGAAGCTTATGGAGGGAGAAAGACACAAAATCTTGGGTTTGGCAGACAGGCTTCATAAGCGTGTGATTGGGCAAGACGATGCAGTGCAAAAGGTAACCGATGCCATTATTCGTGCCAGGGCGGGCATTAGCGATCCCGACAGACCGATTGGTTCGTTCTTGTTCTTGGGACCCACAGGGGTAGGTAAAACCGAGCTTGCAAAGGCCTTAGCCGAAGATATGTTTGATGATGAACAAAACATCATCCGTATCGATATGAGCGAATACATGGAAAAACATGCGGTATCGCGCTTGGTTGGGGCACCTCCGGGCTATATCGGTTACGATGAAGGCGGTCAGCTCACCGAGGCAGTGCGCCGCAAACCCTATGCGGTGGTGCTCTTTGACGAAATTGAAAAAGCCCATCCCGATGTGTTTAATATATTGCTGCAGGTGTTGGATGACGGGCGCATCACCGACTCGCAAGGGCGAACGGTGGACTTTAAAAACACCGTGATTATCCTCACATCAAACATCGGATCGATGTATTTGCTGGAAGGCATTGATGCCGCAGGCAACATCACCGAAGAGGCGAGAGAACAAGTGGAACAGATGCTCAAACAGAGTTTTCGACCGGAGTTTTTGAACAGACTGGACGAGATTGTTTTCTACAAACCGCTTACCAAGTATGAAATTGTTCAAATTGTGGACTTGATGGTTGAAAAAATTGATGAGCGACTCAAAGAGCAGCAACTGAGCGTGCATTTGACCAATAAGGCAAAAGAATACGTGATTGACAATGCCTACGATCCGGTATATGGAGCGCGCCCGCTGCGAAGATTTTTGCAAAACAAAGTGGAAACAATGATAGGACGCATCATTATCGAGCAGAGCATGCCGACAAACAGCACCATTGTGATAGATTATGACGGCAGTGAGCTCACAAGCAAAATTGAACAAAACCAGTAAGTTTAACAAAAGGGCGCATACATGTATGCGCCCTTTTTGATTGCGCTGCATTGACTTTTAAAAAAAACGGCAGTACACTAAGAGCAAATTTGTCCGTTGCAAAAGGAAGTGGAAACATGAACATAACGACCAAAGAACAAATTATGGAAATATTGCATATGACTGCGGATGTTTATCAGCGCGATATTATGCCTGAGGCAAAGAAGGTGTATGCACAAAACAACGACAATGCCGTGCGTGTTACGGCGATGCTGGGTTACAGCAATGTTTGCAAAAATCAATGCCTGTATTGCGGAATGCGCGCGGGCAACACTGCCATTGAACGCTATCGCATAGAGAGTCAAGAAGTTATTGCGATGGGAAAAAACGCCAGAGAACTTGGGTTGAAACGTATCTTTTTAATCTCGGGAGAAGATCCGCTCTACAAGTTTGAAGAAATACTCACCTTTGTGCGTGCGTTGAACGAAATGGGTTTTTTCATTTCGCTGGCAGCGGGAGAATACAACAGGCAGCAGTATGAAGAATTGAAATCTGCAGGGGTAGATGAATATGTGATGAAGTTTGAAATGTCCAATGAAGCAGAATTCAATCGGCTGAATCCCTCAACGAACTTCAAAAAACGAATGCAGGCGATAGAAGAAGTTAAGCAAAGCGGCATGCTGCTGGCTTCGGGTAACATTGTGGGATATCCCGGTCAGCGCATGAGTGACATTGCGGATGACATCTTGCTGATGAAAAAATTGGATATCAGTTGGGCGCCGATTATTCCGTACTTGCCTGCAGCGGGCACGCCACTGGCCGAAGAAGGCGGAAGGGGAAACTTGAACACCAACTTGAAAGAGATTTCCGTTCTGCGCCTGATGATGCCTCATATCAATATCACGGCGGCACAACCCGGTGAAAACATGAAAAATGGGCTGTCGGATGTGGAAGGAAACCTCAATGCACTCAAGGCGGGGGCAAATCTGTTTTTTGTGGATATGTTGCCCGCTGCAATGGCGAAAAATTTTCACGTAATTGATGATCGATTGATTCATGGATTGGAACATGTTCATCAATTGGCAAAGTTGGCCGATATGCAGGTAAAGCTCTAAGGGAAATGAAATTGAAAAAGTCTTGGCAAGAGGTGTTTTTTTCGATATAATATCTCGTGCAATGATAAAAGCCATGAAAAAGCAGAGTAGGCAGCTGCCGCGCTTGCAGAGAGTCCCGATGCTGGAAAGGGATAGCGTATTGTTGTTGAAAATGAGCTTTGAGCTGCGCTGTGCGCCGTTATATAACGTTAAAAAAAGAGTGAGCACGAAGGTGCTAATTTGGGTGGTACCGCGGAAAATTCCGTCCCATTGCGGGCGGTTTTTTTATTTACGGACCGATACAAGAAAGGAAAAAGCAGATGATACAAGAAAAAGAATCTTTTTATATTTCTACGCCGATTTATTATCCGAGCGATAAATTGCATATAGGGCACACCTATTCCACGGTGGCAGCGGACACCATTGCCCGATTCAAAAAACTGGTTGGATACGATGTGTTTTTTTTGACGGGAACCGATGAACACGGTCAAAAAATTGAGCAAGCCGCTCAGGCAGCTGGCAAAGGACCCAAGGAATACGTGGACAAAATCGTAGAGGGCATTGTGCATTTGTGGGAAGTGATGAATATTGATTACAGCAAATTTATCCGTACCACGGATGGCTATCACGTAAAAAGTGTGCAGAAGATATTTCGCAAGCTGTATGAGCAGGGAGATATTTATAAGTCCAATTATGAAGGGTGGTATTGCACCCCCTGCGAAGCCTATTGGACCAACACGCAATTAGATGACGGCAAGTGCCCGGACTGCGGGCGTCAAGTGCACATGGCAAAGGAAGAGGCGTATTTTTTCAAAATGAGCAACTATGCGCAACGGCTCATAGATCACATCGAGGCAAATCCGAAATTTATCTCGCCCGAATCGGCAAAAAATGAAATGCTGAATAATTTCCTGTTGCCGGGGTTGGAAGATTTGTGTGTGTCGCGTACGAGTTTTCAATGGGGGATTCCCGTTGATTTTGACGAAAAGCATGTTGTGTATGTGTGGGTAGATGCATTGAGCAATTATATTACCGCTCTGGGATATTTAAATGACGAACCCCAACTGATGGAAAAATATTGGCCTGCAAACGTGCAGCTGATCGGAAAAGATATTTTGCGATTCCATACGATTTATTGGCCCATTATGCTCATGGCTTTGGGAATTGAACTGCCCAAGCAAATATACGGCCATGGATGGATTTTACTCAAGGGCGGCAAAATGTCCAAATCCAAAGGCAATGTGATTGACCCCATTGAGTTGGTGGACAAATACGGAACAGACACACTGCGCTATTATGTGCTCCGCGAAATGCCCTTTGGCGGAGACGGCATCTACAGTGAAGAAAATCTTATTGCAAGAAACAATTCGGACTTGGCCAACGATTTGGGCAACTTGCTCAGCCGCACCACTTCCATGGTGGATAAATATTTCGGCGGCTGTTTGCCGGATGTGAAACATTTTGACACACCGGATACGAATTTGATTCAAATGGCGACGGAGCTGCCCTTTATTGTGGCAGAATATATGAACGAGTACGAAATTTCCAACGCGCTGGCGAATATTTGGAAGTTTGTATCCCGTGTCAATAAATATATTGACGAAACAGAGCCCTGGGTTTTGGCAAAGGATGAAAACAGTCAGGCGCGTTTGGCAACAGTGCTTTATAACCTGCTCGAAAGCCTGCGCATAATTGCCGTGCTCATCAGTCCGGCGATGCCCGAGACAGCGGCGAAAATGAGAGAAGCGCTGCATATTAACGAAGAGTTGATGACATGGCAGAGTATAGAGGTGTTTGGAAAATACCCTGCGGAAAACAAAGTTGCGCCCAGCGGCGTTTTGTTTGCACGGGTGATGACCGAAGAAGAAGAAAAGAAAATCGAAAAGAGAGTGCAGAAGGAGAAACGAAAAATGGAAAAAGCGGAAGTGAAAAGCGAAGAGATTGTTGCAGAAGAAGTCACAGAGCAGTATCCTTCTTTTAAAGAAACGATCACCATTGAAGAATTTGCCAAAATAGATTTGCGCGTCGCGCAAATAATCAAAGCCGAAAAGCACCCCAACGCCGACAAACTGCTGGTGTTGCAAGTGGATTTGGGCAATTGCCAAAAACAGATTGTCAGCGGAATTGCAGAATTTAAAGATCCGAACGACCTGGTAGGAAAGCAAATTGTGGTGGTGGTTAACTTAAAACCGGCAAAATTCAGAGGCATGGTCAGCGAAGCGATGATCACAGCAGTGGGCGAAGACAAAGAAACCTTTGCAATGATTGTGCCGGAAAAAGAAGTTGCTCCGGGAGAAATGGTAAAATAAATATTGACAAAACCGAAAGTTTTGTTAAAATAATAACAAATACATACCTAATGGAAAAGCGAAGCTGATTCAAAAGGAAGAACAACCATGAAGAAGATGTCATGTCCCTTTTTGAATAGCTCAAAAAGGGATTTTTTTCGGAAAAGCTTTTGCATATGTGTGTGGAATTGACAAAAAAGGAGAAAACAATGAAAAAAGTACTTGTAATTCTACTGACATTGGTGCTTGTGCTGAGCTTGGCTTCTTGTGGACAAAGCGCAGAAATCAAGCCCGTAACCCTCAACATCGGTATGCTCAAGGGCCCCACCGGCATGGGGATGGCCAAAATGCTCGAAGAAGGCTATGTGATGGATAAAAACATTGAAACCAATGTTCTTATCGCCGCTGCGCCGGACGAATTGACGGCCAAAGTCATCAGTGGTGAAGTGCAAATTGCTGCGGTGCCAACCAATATGGCGGCTTATTACCGCTATTAAACTTAAATACAACATAATAATAAATAAGTACTAATATTCGTTTA
>CALFLU010000038.1 GCA_937880125.1 uncultured Eubacteriaceae bacterium | reverse complement strand
GGTGGTAAATAAAATCAAAGGGCAAAAGCCCACGATGCTGGACGTCATACGCGGCAGGGAAATTAATTTGATTATCAACACCCCCGAAAAGACGGAAAACTCGCAGTCGGACGCCTTTAAAATGCGCCGCGCGGCCATTGAAAGCAAAGTGGAGATTATTACCACGCTGGAAAAGGCGCGTGAAGTGGTGAAATTGCTGTTTATGAAAATCAACCATGCGTCGCAAAAGGTCTATGATATTTGCAAATTGTATTATAAAAAGGACGAAGAAAATGCATTATAGAGATTTTATTGATGAAAACAGAGACAACATCATTCGAGATGTGCAGCGCCTTGTGCGCATCAAGAGCGTGGACGATACCCCCGCGGAGGGCATGCCTTTTGGGCAAGGAATCGGTGAGGCGTTAAACGAGGCACTGCAAATCAGCGAAGAGTTGGGATTTGTCACTTGCAACTTGGACGGATATGCGGGCTATGCCGAGGCGGGAGAGGGAGAGGAAACAGTGGGCATCTTGGTGCATATGGACGTGGTGCCCGAAGGAGAGGGGTGGAGCCTGGCGCCCTATGGCGGTGAGGTCAAAGACGGTAAAATTTACGGACGCGGCACCAGTGATGACAAGGGACCTGCCGTTGCCGCACTCTATGCGCTAAAAGCTGTGGTGCAAAGCGGGGCAGCACTGAACCGCCGTGTGCGCGTAATTTTTGGTACCAATGAAGAAATCAGCAGCAAATGCATGGAATATTACATTGAAAAATGCGGCGAAGTGGACACGGGCTTTACGCCCGATGCCAATTTTCCGCTTATTCACGGCGAAAAGCCGATTTTGCAGGGAGAAATTGCCTTTACAGACAGCAAAGAGGCAACAGCGCCCTGTCTCGTTGAAATATCCGGCGGCAAAGCCGCCAATATGGTGGCGGATAACTGCCGCGCGGTGCTGTTGGTGCAGGTAGGACAAAGCTTTGAAGAAGCATTCAAAGCCTATTGCAAGAAGCATGTGCTAAAGGGCATCTATAAGCAGGAAGATGCAAAACATGTTCTTGAACTGTCGGGCGCCTCTTCCCACGGCAGTCGCCCGCAGGAAGGCATCAATGCCATTGCACATATGGTTGAATTTTTAAGTGCGTTGCCCTTAAATCGTGGCAGCGAATTCGCAAAAGAATATATGGAAAAAATAGGCTTAGACACGGACGGAACCAAACTCGGCATTGCCAAGAAAGATGAATTTGGCGAGACCACGTTGTGTGTGGGCACGATTCGCACGGAAAACGGCAATTTTATTGTGGGTGTGGACGTGCGCTATCCCCTTACGCTCAAAGATGAGGCGCGCGCGCTGTTTGCGGGTGCATTAAAAGAAAAGAATCTTGTCTATGAAGAAAAAGCCTACAAAGCGGGGCTGTATATGCCCTTGGACAGCAGTCTTGTAAAAACATTGATGAAGTGCTATAGTGAAGAAACAGGGGATAGCACCACCCCCGCCTTCACCATTGGCGGAGGCACCTATGCCCGCAGTATGAAAAACATTTTGGGATTCGGCATGGTTTTTCCGGGCGAGGAAGAAGTGATGCACAAGCGCGACGAATATGTGCAAATCGATAAACTGCTGACGGCAACAAAAATATATGCCGCGGCAATCATAGCGCTGGCGGCAGACGAGGAATAATATGCAACATATCAATGTAGTCGACATTTATGAAAATAAAGAACAATACGATGGCAGCCTCATTGGCGTTCGCGGCTGGATTCGCACGCTGCGCGCCTCCAACGCCTTTGCTTTTATTGAAATCAACGACGGTACGTGTTTTCAAAATCTGCAAATTGTCGTGGAAAAAGAAAAAGCGGAAAATTTTGACTTTATCAGCAAGCTGCACATCAGCTCTGCCATTGAGGTAATAGGCAAACTCATATTGACCCCGGAGGGCAAGCAGCCCTTTGAGTTAAACGCATCCGATATCATGCTTGCTGCAGGCAGCAGTGCAGACTACCCGCTGCAAAAAAAGCGACACAGCCTGGAATACTTGCGCGAAATTGCGCATTTGCGCAGTCGCTCCAACACGTTTTCTGCGGTGTTTCGCCTGCGTTCGGTGCTCTCGTATGCCATTCATCGGTTTTTTCAGGAACGAGGGTTTGTCCATGTGCACACGCCCATCATCACCGCCAGCGACTGCGAGGGAGCAGGGGAGTTGTTTCGCGTAACGACGTTGGACTTAAACCATTTGCCGCAGACAAAGGAGCAGACAATAGATTATACCGAGGACTTTTTCGGCAAGGAAGCCTACCTCACGGTAAGCGGGCAGCTGCAGGCGGAGGCCTTTGCCCTGGCGTTTCAAAACGTCTACACCTTTGGGCCCACCTTTCGCGCGGAAAACTCCAACACCACGCGCCATGCGGCGGAATTTTGGATGGTGGAGCCTGAAATGGCCTTTGCGGACATTAACGACAACATGGACATGGCAGAGGAGATGATTAAATATCTCATCAATTATGTGTTGACACACTGCAAAACGGAGATGGCGTTTTTTAATCAGTTTATCGACCCGGGACTCATGGACAGGCTGCAAAATATTTTGCAGTCCGAATTTGAACGCATTACCTATACACAAGCCGTTGCGCTGTTAGAGAAAAGCGGCAAGGATTTTAGCTATCCCGTGGCGTGGGGATGTGACTTGCAAACCGAGCATGAGCGCTATATTACGGAAGAAATTTATAAAAAACCCGTGTTTGTCACGGATTATCCCAAAGATATCAAAGCCTTTTATATGCGGCAAAACGATGACAACATCACCGTGGCAGCCATGGACTTGCTGGTGCCTGGCATCGGCGAAATCATCGGCGGCAGTCAAAGAGAAGAGCGTTACGACTACCTTGTTGCCGCCATGGAAAAACAGCACATTGCACCTGAGAGCATGCAGTGGTATTTGGATTTGAGAAAATACGGCGGCTGCAGGCATGCGGGATTCGGTTTGGGGTTTGAACGAATGCTCATGTATATAACGGGCATGAAAAATATCAGAGACATTATTCCGTTCGCCAGAACGGTGAATAATGCAGAATTTTAATTCTGACAAAAATTATGGAGGGACTCAAATGAAAAAATATGTTTGCACGGTATGCGGATACGTATACGACCCGGCGGTGGGCGACGAAGAAAACGGCGTTGCGGCCAACACAGCCTTTGAAGATGTGCCGGAAGATTGGGTATGCCCCCTTTGCGGCGTAGGAAAAGACATGTTTGCAGAAGAAGAATAAAAAAACAGGGGCGTCGCCCCTGTTTTTTTATTGCTTTTTTACAGCATAGAATTAATTTTATTTACAAAATAATCTTTTGCTTTTACGCCGATGTCTCTGGATACTTCCACGCCGTCTTTAAAAATAAGAATCGTGGGAATACTCATAACTTTATATTGTGCAGCGAGATCAGTGTTTTCGTCAACATTTAACTTACAAATAGATGCTTTGCCGGCGAATTCGTCAGCCAATTCATCGATGACCGGTGCCATCATTTTGCACGGACCACACCAGGATGCCCAAAAATCCACCAATACAGGCACGTTTGCCGAGATGGTTTGTGCAAAGTTTTCTTGAGTTAATTCAAGTACATTTTGATTTGCCATAATATTCCTCCTTCGTATACTCGTTTTATTATTATAACAGATTTTTCACGGTGCAACATGAAAAAGATATATTTTTTTCGTATATCCAAGAGAATTAAATTTTGCTATACTAATCACAAGCATTATGAGCAATGGAAAGGACAAATTTTGTCGATTTTTGGAAACCTTGAAAAATATCAGCACAGCATTCGCTTTCATACACCGGGGCACAAAGGACGCATGGAGCACGAACCCATCGGCCTGGCATATATAGACATGACGGAGCTGAAAGACACAGACTGTCTGCACAGACCCCAAGGCGTTATAGATCAAGCGCAAAAGCGAATTGCCGATGTCTATAAAGTGGCTGAGAGCAGAATGCTCGTCAACGGCAGCAGCGGCGGCTTGCTGGCGTCGATTATGGCGAGCTTTTCACCGAAGGACAAAGTTCTTTTGCCGCGCGGCAGCCACTTGTCGGTCTATCACGGCCTGATGCTGCAAGATATCGAACCCGTGTATGTCTACCCCGATGCATCTTTGCCCGCCGAGGCAGGCACGATAAGGTTGGAAGATATTCTTGCCGCTGAACAAAAACATGCACTGGCGGGGTTGATTGTCACCTATCCCACGTATCTGGGCACCTGCGCGGATATTGCAAAAATCGCCGTATGGGCGCAGGATAACGCTAAAATTTTGCTCGTGGACGAAGCCCACGGCGCACACCTTGCCCTTTGCGAAGACTATCCCATAGCGGCGGAGAGGACAGGGGCGGATATTGTGGTGCAAAGTACCCACAAAATGCTCTCGTCACTAACGCAAAGCGCCGTGCTTCATATTGCGTCAAACAAAGTTGATCGGGCAAAGTTGGATTTGTATCTGCGGCTGTTTCAATCGAGCAGTCCATCGTATTTGCTGCTGGCTTCACTGGAAGAAGCCATCAATTATGCCGCAAAAAATGCGAGAGAGGCTTTTGCGACCATTGCCAAATCGCGCGAAATGTTTAGCCGGATGCTTGCAGGGGAGCGGTTTGAATTGTGGCAGCCCAAGGGAATCTATGACCCTGCAAAGTGGGTAATTTTTTTGCGGGATAAGGGCTTGGAGGGCAGGGAAGTTTTGCGGCAGCTTTCCGAGAAAAACATTGAAATGGAATATGGTGCAGACAATTTTGTTTTGGCATACTGTGGCATAGGCACGACAAAAGATGATATAATAAAACTCAGCCATGCACTCAACGACATAGAACCGAATAAAAAAAATGCAACCATACAAAGCAAATACAGCTATCCGCCCGCAACGGCACGCATGTCTATGAAGGAAGCCGTTGCACAAAAATCGGCATATCTCAGCGTGCAACAATCCGCAGGACATATATCCGCCGATTTTGTGGTGCCCTACCCGCCCGGCATTCCGCTTTTGGTGCCAGGGGAAGTAATCAGCGATGAAATTGCAAAAATGATGGTTTGCTTCAATCAACGGGGACAGACGGTTTTGGGTGTGCATGGCGGCGAAGTAAAAGTGATTCAATAAGAGGCATATTATGGCAAAAGGCAAGATGATTGTGTTTGAAGGACTGGACGGGAGCGGAAAGCAAACCCAAAGCGAACTTTTTTTTCAAACACTGAAAAAAATGAATAAACAAGTCATGAAAATTTCTTATCCGCGCTATGACAACGACTCCTCCGCCTTGGTAAAGATGTATTTGGGCGGCGCGTTCGGAGATGAGCCCCAAGCGGTGAATGCCTATGCGGCCTCGACGTTTTTTGCCGTGGATCGCTATGCCTCGTATAAACAGGATTATGAAACTTTTTACAACAACGGCGGCATTGTCGTTGCCGACAGATACACCACGGCGAATATGCTGCACCAGGGGTCGAAAGTAGACGATGCAAAGGCGCGCAAGGTTTTTTTGGACTGGGTATGGGATTTGGAATTTGTGCGCTATGGACTGCCCGTGCCCGATGAAGTGTTTTTTTTAAACATGCCGCTCGAAGGAGCCAAAATGTTGACCGAAAAGCGGGCAAACAAAATAACGGGTGCCGCCCAAAAGGATATTCACGAAGCCAGCGACAGGCATTTAACTCGCGCCTATGAAACCGCAAACGAATTAATTGAACGATACGAATGGACCCAAATTAACTGCATGCACAAAGGTGCCATTCGCAGCATAGAAGAAATTGCAAAAGAAATATTGGAAATTTTCTTGAAGAAAGAAGGCATAAAATGAAATTGATTATTGCCGTGATTCAAAAAGACGATGCGTCCATGCTGTCTTCGGCTTTGGTCGAACAAGGCTTTTCGGTGACAAAACTTTCCACGACGGGAGGGTTCTTGACCACGGGAAACACCACGCTGTTGATAGGCACGGAAGACGAAAAAATAGGGCAGGTCAAAGAAATCATCAAATCGATTTGCCAAACGCGGGAGCAAATTGTCTCCACGCCCATTTCGTATTCTTATATGGAAGGCAGCAGCGTCTCTTGTGATGTCAATGTCAAAGTGGGCGGTGCAACGGTGTTTGTGCTGGACGTGGAAGAATTTAAAAAACTGTGAGCAAGATGTTTGAACAACTTCATATGCCTCAGCATATCAAAGATGCGTTGAGCAAAGCCATAGCCGACAAAAAAATCTCTCATGCCTATTTGTTTCATGGCGGAGATGAGCAGACAATCGAAAAAGCAGCAAGAGAATTTGCCGCTGCTTGCATTTGCACGGGCAAAAATGCGCCTTGCGGGGTGTGCAGTCATTGCCAAAAGGCTTTCGAACAATCCCATGCAGATATCATCGCGCTGCGCAGTGTCGAAGGAAGCATCAAAATCAACCATATCCGCCAAATGCAATATGAAATCAGCCTCATGCCCTATGAAGCCGACAAAAAAATCTACATCGTGTATAAGGCCGAAACCATGCAAAAACCGGCACAGAACAGTTTGTTGAAACTATTGGAAGAACCCAACGATTATGCTATAATTATATTGTTAGCCCAAAGTAAAAACAATTTTTATCCCACCGTTTTGTCGCGGTGCCAGATTTATGATTTCGGCGCCGGGGCCATGGATGAGAGCACCATAGAATTGACGGTTTCTTTTTTGAAGAGCATGTTGCAAAACAACATGCAAGACCACCTTGCAAAGGCCTCTGATCTGGCCGCGCTTGAGCCGGCTAAGGCAGCGGAGTGCATGGCGGCGTTTTTGAGAGATGTGCTGCTTTATCAATTGCAAGAAGGGCAAAACAAAACGTTGCTGGTCAACGGGCAATACGAAAGATTAATCGGCGCTTTGGCACAAAAATATCAAGGCGCGCAGATACAAAGAACACTGGATTTTATTTTTGACAGACGGCTGACAGCATCTACAAACAGCCAGCTGTTTATGCAGGCAATTTATTGTTTGCTCAAGAGCAGATAGGAGAGAGTATGCAACAAGTAGTAGGCATTAAGTTTAAAGCGACAGGAAAAATATATTATTTTAATCCGATGCAAGTGGCGCTGTGCAAGGGTGATTATGCCATTGTGGAAACGGCGCGCGGCGTGGAATATGGCGAGGCGGTAACCGACATTAAAGAAGTGAGCGAGGAAGAATTGGTCGCCCCCCTTAAGCCCGTGATTCGAAAAGCGACACCGCAAGACAGCAAGACATATGCGGAAAATAAAGAAAAGGCCAAAGATGCGCTGTGTATTTGTGAAGAAAATATACAAAAACACCAACTGGACATGAAACTCATTGATGCGGAATACACCTTTGATAAAACAAAGATTATTTTTTATTTTACGGCAGACGGAAGAATCGACTTTCGCGAGTTGGTCAAAGATCTGGCGGCGATTTTCAGAATCCGCATCGAGCTTAGGCAAATCGGCGTGCGGGATGAAACAAAGCTATATGAAAGCCTGGGTCCTTGCGGACGTCCCATATGCTGTTCGCAATGGCTGGGAGATTTTAACCCCGTGTCGATTAAAATGGCAAAGGAACAAAATTTGTCGTTGAATCCGAGCAAAATATCCGGCATTTGCGGCAGGTTGCTGTGTTGTTTGAAATATGAATATGACATGTATCGCAGTGAAGCCAAAACGCTGCTGCCCGCCGGTGCAAAGGTGCTCACTGAGGACGGAGAAGGGGTTGTGGAAAAGGTGAACGTGCTTGCACGCACCTTGCAAATCAGGCTGAAGGAAGGGGAAAACATCGTCCGCGAATACAACAACGAAGAAGTCAAACTCTTGGGCAAAGTCGCAGAACTCAAAAGGCTGCGCCAGATAGATTATGCGGATTTAACAAAAGAAGAAATCAGAGAATTGGAACGATTAGAGAAAGAATTTGGCAATTAAAATAAAAAATTAACAAGATTCTATTGTGTTTTGTCGGGAATGTGATTATAATAAGCGGTGTTAAAATAAAAATCCTTAAGGGGGTAATTAAAAATGGCATATGTAATCTCAGACGCATGTATTTCATGTGGAGCATGTGAAAGCGAATGTCCGGTTGAAGCAATCAGCGAAGGTGCAGGCAAATATGTAATCAATGCTGAAGCTTGCTTGGACTGCGGAGCATGTCAGGCTGTGTGTCCGGTAGACGCGCCGCAACCTGAATAATATAAGACGAATAAGACCTCTGCAAAGAGGTCTTATTTTGTTTTTACGCAAAATTGTGAGGAATAAGAAGTGGCAAAAAAATATCGAATTGACGATTTGCAAATCAATGGACTGAGACTCAAACAAAGCAGGGAACTGTTTTGTTTTGGCGTTGATGCGGTTTTGCTGGCAAACTATGCGGCAAAGTTTATCAAAAAAGAGCACAAAGTCATGGATTTGGGGTGCGGCAACGGCATCATTGCCGTGCTGCTCAGCGCAAAATGTGATGCTGAGCGCATTGACGGCCTTGAGCTTAACGAAGAGTCTGTGGCTTTGGCGCAGGAAAACATTATCTTGAACGGTTTGCAAAATCGCTTAAATATTGTTTGGGGCGATATGCGAAATGATGATTGCATACCGCATCCGACAAAGTATGACGTGGTGCTTTCAAACCCCCCTTATATTAAGCACAGCGACGGAAAAGTAAATGAAAAAACAGCCCTTGCCGCCGCAAAGCATGAATTGACCTGCACACTGGCGCAGGTGCTTGCCTGTGGTCAAAGGCTGCTTAAGGCAGGCGGCAGCTTTGTGATGATTCACAGAACACAGCGATTGGCCGAAATTGTGCAGCAAATGAAGCAACATGGCATAGAACCCAAAGAACTCTTGCTGATATACCCCAAAGAGGGCAAAAAATCAAATCTGTTCATGATAAGAGGCGTCAAAGGTGCCAAAGAGTGGATAGATGTGTTGCCGCCGCTTTTTATTTATGACAAAGAAAATCAATACACGGCGGAGTTCAACGACTTTTGCCATAAAAACCAACCCTTTGCGAGGCGTTAGTCTCAATACAGGTGCATTGCAATATTCGCAATAAAACACAGATAAAAAAACACAAAACATTGCGTGAAATTTATTTGCGGTTCAAAGAGAACGTGCAGGGCACTTTATGGTATAATAGAACGGATTATGACGGAGGCGTTCAATGGCTTACTTAGCATCCTATCGAAAATACAGACCCAAGAAATTTGCCGACATCATCGGCCAAGAACATATTACCACTACGTTGAAAAACCAGATCAAAACTGGACACATATCTCATGCATACCTGTTTTGCGGCATACGGGGAACGGGCAAAACCTCTGCGGCAAAAGTATTTGCCAAGGCACTCAACTGCCTAGAGCCAAAAGAGCAAGAACCCTGCGGGGTGTGTT
>CALFLU010000037.1 GCA_937880125.1 uncultured Eubacteriaceae bacterium | reverse complement strand
GGCACCAAATTGGTGCCGTAGCAGGCAATCAACGTTTCCCGATCGATTTTAGGATAGGAATAATATTTTCTTTTCATGTGATTCTTAAAAATTTTCCGCTTGCTTTTTTTCATATAAGCCACATTGTCTTTTTTATTTAAAAAACCATATATTTTCTGTTTTTATCATACCATGTTTTTCTTAATAAAAGACGTATTTTCTTATTTTATGCAGCTGCAGGTGAGTTTGTTTTCCATTATTTTACATATTTTTCACTATAAAACGAGCACTTTTAACTTTATTATGTTATAATAAGTTTATAGAAAAATTAGTTGTATTATCAAGAAAAATAAGAAAGGAAACAAAATAATGAAAAAATTTAAATTGGAAGACGCAAAAAAAGCGGCAAAAGAATTAAAAATTGATTTTGACAAAGAAGGCTATACCGTAGAAGAATTTTTGGAAGGCATGAATATCGAGTTAGAGCACGGCACTGTGGATAAAGAAACCAACGTCACCGACGATGACATGCTCACCACCGCCAAAATTGCATTGGCACATTTAAACGAAGTGGCCACCTACTACAACGAAGACATCGGCCTTGAAGCTTGGGAAGAAGCTATCGAAAAATTTAAGGGCGACACCAAAGGCAAAAAAATCCAAATCGTATAGAGTCGCTAGCCTTTGAACGCTTTTGCAAAGGTATAAAAATGCGCTCGTCTGTTCAATCCCATTTTCTCGGGACTGCAGTCGGGCGTTTTTTTGTCTTCGGATCTTGGGAAGGATCCTGACAATTTAAAATGGTGATGCCACTCCCTCTCCCATCACTCTTTTTCAATTTCCTATCGGAAAAAATGAACATTTTTATAAAAAAATCGCTGCTCCTTTGCGGATTATGCAATTTTGTGCAAAAACAGATTTGTTTATGGTGTATTCAGACATAAAAAAAGAAGGTTTCCCTTCTTTTTTTATGTCTTTGATTATTCTTCGTCTTTGATTTTGTCCACGGTTTCGTTGAACTTTCTGGCAATGGCTTCTTTTCCGTCTTCAATTTTGTCTTTCAGCGTTTCTTTGGTCTCATCTACTTCTGTTTTCACATCTTCTTTCAGTTCCGCTTTTGCCTGTTGAAGTTTGCCTTTGGCTTCCAATTGCTCGTTATCCAACAAATCGCCGACTTCTTCTTTTACTTTTCCGATTCCTTTTTCGATACTGTTTTTTACATCATCCATTGTCATGATTTTTTCTCCTTTATATCTTTTTTTAACGTCTAATCGCGTTTAAGATAAACAAGAGTATTACAGCGCCCAAAGTCGCTACAAGAATACTCCAAAGGTTAAATCCTGTGATGCCGTCAATGCCGAAAATCCGCATAACGAATCCGCCGATAAACGCACCGATAATACCCACGACAATATTTCCAATCAATCCCATGCGCGCGTTTTTTCCTGCTATCATGCTGCCAATCCAGCCTGCCAGCGCACCTACAATAATCCAAGCTAAAATACCCATCATATTACCTCTTTCTTTTGGCGTTCAACTCATTATTTTCCACTATTTTACATTATACCTGTCGTCATATCACTTGTCAATATTTTTCCTTTTTTTTACATTTATTTACATGTCTTTCTCCACCTCAATGCTGTTTTATTTTTCGTAGGATTTTTTCTCGCTTTATATCTGTTGATATGCCTTGGTACAATAAAAAAACACCTGAAAATTTCAGATGTTTTTTTAAGTTCATTTCTGTGCTGAAAGCAACGTTAACTTTTTTATGCGCCTTCAACAGCCGAGTCGTCTTCCGCATCCACTTCTGCAAGCGATTTTCCGAAAACGCCTTCGAAGTTTGCAGGACGTTTATCGGCGACCGCCGTGATGAGCCACAAAATGACCGACAGGGCAAATGTTCCAAAGATCGGTTGGTTATAGAGAACAACCTGCGGAACCAACATGCTGATAACGCCAAAGATGCCGCCGCCTACCATAACCACAACACCTGTGCTTTTGCGTGCCAACTTCGGCGCTGCGAAGGTTGCAAACATCAACACAGCAATCGGTGTCCACAGTGTGAGCAGTTTCATCAACGTATCGATAATACCCTTCATATTGATGGCGAAAAAGTACCCCAAAACGATGATGACAAACATGGTAATACGCGATGTCCAAACCTGACCTTTTTCTGTCATGTTGGGTCGGATGTATTTTACCATAACGTCACGGGTAAACATTGTGCTTTGTCCAACTGCAATACCCGTTGCCGTAGATACGTCAGCAGCCCAAAGACCTGCCAGCGTGAGCCCTGCGATCCAGGGATTGATTTGTGTAATAACTGCGGGAAGTGCCAATTTTGCGCTTTCCAGTCCCGGAACCTGAGAGGCTGCTACGATACCCAACAGCGCTGAGATAAAGCCCATGGGCAACATCAAAATCGCTGCAAAGATAAAGCCGTTGCGCGCTTGTTTGTAGTCTCTTGCCGCAATCGTTGTTTGTGTACATGTCTGAATGGCATGTGCCAGTAC
>CALFLU010000036.1 GCA_937880125.1 uncultured Eubacteriaceae bacterium | reverse complement strand
TAGCACTCCCTGTGCAATTCGCTCCTGCCCAACGCCTCTGCACGTGCGTTGCATACCTGCACGTTTTGCAATCCCAATTCTTTTGCCGCCATTTTCAAAAAATCCGCTTTTTTCTTTGTGGCTTCAATCAGCGTAAAGTCGCTGTCCTCTCGTGCAATGGCCAATGCCATGCCCGGCAACCCCGCCCCGCTGCCCACATCAGCCCACTTCAAAGGCTCACGGCTTTCTATCAACGGCAAAATCGACAAGCTGTCTGCCAAATGCTTGACGATAAATTCCTTTTCATCCACAATGGCCGTCAGGTTATATTTTTTGTTTTCTTCCAGCACAATGTGCATAAAGCGCAGCAAATGCCGCGCTTTTTCTTCGTTTAATTCAACTTGCAATTCTCTGCATTTTTCAAGTAAATACGCTGTGTCCACTCGCCTATTTCACCCGCGGCAGCTGCACCATTTCAATTTCGCTGCCCAACAACATCTTAAAGGTCTGCACGTCACTTGCCGTACCTTCATATTCGCCGTAATGCACGGGCACGGCTTTTTTTGCGCCGGAAGCCTTTGCCGCATCCACTGCCTGCTGCACGTTGTTCATCGTATAGGTCTGACCCAACGGCACAAAAATCACATCCACATCCAGCCCCTGCATTTCGGGAATCAATTCCGTATCGCCGGTGTAATAATACTTTCCTTCATCGGTGTCTACCACATAGCCCACCCAGTTGTTTTCTTTGGGATGGTTTTGCGTTTTGACTACATTGTAGGCCGCCACAACGCGAATGTGCACGCCTTTAATGTCCAACTCTTCGCCGGGCAACACCACAATCATCTCATGGTCAAATTCTTCCTTCAGCTGATCAACACAGTCTTGCGGTGCCGCAAACACCGTATCTTCTTTGATGACTTTTTTTATATCTTCTTCACTCAAATGATCAAAGTGCGTATGGGTAATGAGAATGATATCCGCATCATGCATTTCTTCCACAATCCACAGCGGGTCGATGTAGATACATTTTCCTGCCGATATGATTCGCAAAGAACCCTGTCCGTACCAAGTTACATTTTTCATAATTTCCTCCTACATTTCCTGTCTTACTGCCCATTATATCCATTATTTACGATTTTTGCCACCACTTTTTACCTTTATCGTGTATAATGGTTCAAAAATACACTGTGAAAAGCGGAGGTGCTTATGCAGCGCATACAAATCAACCACGAAAAATGCATTTTGTGCGGCAGATGTGCACAGGTTTGCACAATGCATATCATACGAGAAAAAGAAGATAAGATGGTCGCCAAAGATGTCGACTGCATAGGCTGCGGTCACTGCGTCGCCGTCTGTCCCACCGGTGCCGTTAGCCTTGGCGGCAAAGGGGCCATCACCGAAGATCGCTTCGATGCAGCTGTGTTGCAAAAACAACTGCCCCTGCTCGTTCGCCAGCGCAGAAGCATGCGCTTTTTCAAAGACAAACCCGTCAGCGCACAGGATATTGCCCCGATTATGGATATGCTGCGCTATGCCCCCACGGGCAAAAACCGACAAAGCGTGGGATATGTTCTGCTTTCGGGTCAAGCCCTCGAAGACTTTGTGCATTACAGCTACAAGCTCACCGACAGCGTCTCGAGCATGAACCTTTTTTCAAGCCTTTATTACGATCGCGGCAACGATATCCTCTTTCGCAACGCCCCCTCTGTGCTCATTGCCTATGCACCCGCAGAGTTTTATACCGCCATTGTGGATGTCTCCATCGCTTTGACCATTTTTGACCTGGCAGCCCCGCTCTATGGCATCGGCGCCTGCTGGGCAGGTTTTTTGATGAATTTGGCCAATCAGGATCGACACATGACCTCTCGGCTCAACATTGCCGAAGGCAACAAAATTTTGGGCGTGCTGCTCATCGGCCACAGCGATATGGACTATGTTGCCACCCCGAACAGAAATGATATCAATCTGAAAGTCATGGAGTAATTTTTTTGCCCGACGTTGACATATCATACCAAAGCCTGCTCATTTGCATCATTCTGCAAAAATCCGCAGGCTTCTTTACTTTCTTCCGTAATTTTTCAAAAATTACATAAAATTACATTTTTTTACAAATTTCACTGGACAGATTCAAAAAAATCCGCTATAATTTGCTCACAGAACATTGTTGCATATCATCATGCTCTATTATGGAATGCGCAATGCTTTTTTACAGGGAGGATCCCACCATGAAAAAAGAAAAATTTCAGGAATTCTTGACGGCGATGAATTCTTCCGATATGCCCACCACACCCTGCAGCCTTTGCAGAGTGCCGAAAAAAGACGACAAATCCCCACTTATTTTTCAGTGGATTCGCGGCTTTAGCGCCATTGGTGTGGCACTGCTCTTTCTTGCGGGCGCCATGGTCGGTCTGTTGCTTTTCAAACTCACCGACAATCCTGACAAAGGCGCTTTGATGCACACGCCGCCCGCAGCTATCTATCAGGCAAATACATCAACCCATCAATAGAATTCCTTTATTCAAACTTCAAACGCTGCCGCGCCTGTGGGCGACTTGCAAATAAACGGGCAAAACACTTTTTTACAGTATAGCGAAATACTCCAAAATGCGGTTAATCCTCTTTTCCGCAGACTTCATAGGCGCAAAACAGCCGGAACCCCTCTTTTCCCCGGCTGTTTTGCATTTTTTGCTTTTGATAGGCAATTTGTTTTTTTTGACACCAAACACCCCGGCCACAAAAAAAACGGCCGAAAAATCTCGACCGCCTTTTATGGTCAGTGCACATCATTGCTTATCTTATTTTTCAAAATTCGCCGCCACCTCTTTTAAGTGACGAATAATCTGCAAATGCTGCGGACAGCTTTTTTCGCACTTGCCGCAGGCTATGCAGTCCGAGGCCTTTGCGTGGTCTCTGATGTGATTGTCATAATAGTTAAACTGCGGTGAGAAAATGCGATTCAAAGACTGCTTGTCCGCATTGTACAAAGCAAAATAATAAGGGATGGGAATATGCTTGGGACAGCCCTCCACGCAATAGGCACACCCCGTACAGGCAATGGCAATGGATTTTTCAATCACGCCGCGCGCCTTTTCAATCACCTCATACTCCTCCTCTGACAGGCGCTGAAAATCTTTCATATACGAAAGATTATCTTCCAGTTGCGCCATGTCCGACATTCCGCTCAGCACCATGCGCACATTGGGCAGACTCGCCGCATAGCGAATGGCCCAGGAGGCCACCGACATAGCGGGATTATAGCCTTTAAACAACGCCTCAGCCTCGACGGGCACCTGCGCCAAGGCGCCTCCCTTCACAGGCTCCATGACAATGACGGGTTTGCCGTGCCTTGTGGCAACCTCATAGCACTTGCGCGACTGAATGCCGTCGTTTTCCCAGTCCATATAATTGATTTGCAGCTGCACAAATTCCATATCGGGCTGCTCAATTAATATTTTATCCAACAGCGCCGCATTATCGTGGTACGAAAAACCGATACTGCCGACTTTTCCTTCTTTTTTCTTTTGGCGCACAAAATCAAAGGTGTCCAATTCAAGGGCTTTGTTATAATGATTTGCCCCCAAATTGTGCACGAGATAATAATCAAAATAATCCACTTGGCATTTGCGCATCTGCTCGTCAAACACCTGCGCCTGATGGACCTTGTCTTTGAGGGAAATTACGGGCATTTTTGTCGCCAATGTGTAGCTGTCGCGCTTGTGCCTCGCCACAAGTGCTCTGCCCATCGCCTCTTCGCTGGTGTAGTTGTGATACATATATGCCGTATCAAAATAGGTAAACCCCTCGTCAATAAAAGTGTCCACCATCCTTTTGACCGTTTCCAAATCAATGCTGCTGTGATCGGCAGGGTCGCTGATTGGCAGCCGCATACAGCCGAAACCTAATTTTTTTCTGTTCATATCGCTCCCTCCTTTGCCGTTGTTTTTTTATTTTGTCTTTCCCTCGCAGACTTTGACAAGCACCTGCCGCCTTGTGTCGTGCGGTGAGGCCTGTCCAAAGGCCGCTTGAGTCTCTTTTATTTAGTATACGCCAAAATTGTCCTTTTTGCTTCATCGATAAATAAATGACAATTTTTACCATCGTGCAAAGCAACATCGTCCCCTGCACAGCGCAGTCTTTTGCCCTGTTTTATCCGCGCATATGAGCCGTTTACATCAAATCGCAGCAGCACCGCCACTGCATTGCAATGTCTTCAACCCAATCTCGAAAAGAATTACAACCCAAGATGGTGTGAAAGGTATATTCGGGACAATTCGGGTAGGTTTGAAGATAGTCAAAACAATGATCATGGGCATATACCAAAATCTCTCCCGTATTTTTGTTATACAGTGTCACATTCCCGTTGATTTCGACCGCCGTTACAATCAAATCCTCCAAAACAATTTTCGGCTCAAGTTCTTCATCTTCACACCATTCCAAGAAAAACTCCTCCCAAGCACCTATGCCCTCAGAGGCATCTTCTTCGCAAAATACGGAATTCATATTCCATAGATAATATGTCTTGCTGTCGTCTCCTCCAAATGATTCGAGAATGCCACCGAAGTTTTTTAACAACAATTGATGCTCTTTTCCTACTGTTTTATGAATCTTTTCCTGTGCCGGCAAACAAAGCCAACCGCAAATTTCATCTTTTTTTTCCCAACACACCAACCAAAATTTCTTGCCGTTATGCAGCTCAATTTCTATCTTCACCGCCTCTGAAAGCATTGCCGCCATCTTTGGAAAAACCCGCATAAACTCCTCACAAACACTAACGGACTCTTCACTGCCAATGTGCTTGATATCCTTTTCTTTAAATCTCCATGTTGTCGCCGATAAAAATGCTTCAACAAAACGATGCATATCCATCCCTTTCTCGCCGCAGCTATGCGGCTGTTATCATTGTCTTTTTATACAAATATCTAAAGGCATTCGTTGACATATCGCACGAACTCAAAAATATCAACTTCTCCTCACAACACTATCCAATACCGCTGAATCAGAACACCGTCTTGTATTACTTCGTTTTCCAACTCGCCTCCGTTGCGTACAATCACTTTCGCCGAAGCCACGTTGTTTTTGTCGCAGGTCACCAAACATCTTTTTATACCCAGCTCTTTGCAAACTGTCAGTGCTTGTGCCAGTATCTGCGTGGCATAGCCCTTTTTTCGCTGAGACGGGCGCACGCTGTAGCCGATATGCCCGCCGACGGCAAGTAAATAATCATTGAGATAATGACGGATATCTGCCATCCCCACTAACTTTTGCCCTCGGTTAAAGGCCAACAGTGTCGTTGCGGGTACAAGCCCTTGCCGCACGGTCCGCTCACAGCTGTTATCGCAAAGTGCGGCATACCAAGCTTCAAAACTCTCCGCTTGACGCAGCCCGCCGCCTCCGTCTATACTGTCGCCGCTTTTCATAAATTCATTTCTGTACTCCCACACTGCCTTGCGGTGTGCCGTCGTGGGTGCCGTCAGTGTTATTTCCATTCTCGCTTCTTTCTCCCTGTTCGTTTTGATCATTCGACCGAAAAATGCTGTTAAAATTATAGCACGTCGGTATTAAAACCGCCACTGCCATCCTTTTTACATATCATTCACGGCCAATGACATTTGTCTTGGTTTTTCTGCATGTCGCATAAAGCTCTTTTCGCCTTTACACTGCCATTTTTACACATCATTAAAGATAATTCCGGTTTTGACAATTTTAAAAATAGCATACCATTCTTCTGCTCTCTCTTGTATAATAGAGGCAATACAGCTTTGTATATTTATTCATGAAAAGAGGTTTTTGACATGATTAAAAAAATAATGGCTTTTTTGTTGGTCTTTTCCATGATTGCACTCTTTGGCCTGCCTGTCTATGCCGAGCCCGGCGGTGAATATGTCCTCGACGATCAAGGCATCACCGTTCAAATCCCTGAAGGCTGGGTTGTCTTTACCCGCACCACACCCCAAGATGATCCCGATATTGACCAAGAAACCTTTGATTATGATATGTATATCAGCAATATGATTGAATCCGACATCTACCTCACAGCCACCAAATCGGGCGTAGGTGCCATCTCTCTTCAAGTCAGTCCCTCAGAGGTATGTTACGACATCGGCAACCTCACGGAATGCTATGTTGCCCGGCCCCAAAGCGAAAGAGAGGCGCTCCTTAAAAAAGTCGGCGAAGAAATGTCCGACAGCGGTGTTGCCTTTGTCGGTGCCTATTACAGCGACGAAGTAAACAAACAAAACAACTATGTCTATGCCGCCTACAAAGACATTACAAACAACGAACCCTTTTTGTGGTACGCCACCGTTGCGGGCGATAAACGCGTGGTCATTTCAGGGGATTTTGTCAGCGAAGAAGCGACCAAAGAATTTTATGACATTCTTGCAAACACCCATTTTGCAAACCAACCCACCCTGGAAAAAGTGCAGCAAGACACCTCCCCTCGCCCATCTTCACCCGAACCTTCAACCAACACCGCCGACGAACAAGCAAAACCTGCCTTTGCTTTGTCACAAACATTACTTGTTGCCATCATCATCGCGGCAGCCTTGCTTGTATTGGTCATTGTCATCATTCTTGTACGCAAAAAACGCACGAAACCTTGATAGCGCGCCCTTTTTTCTCTATTTTTACCCAACCATTCAAAAAACATAAAAACAAGCGCCTGCGGCGCTTGTTTTCTTTATGAATCTACCCTTTTAAAAAGTAGGTATCCTTGCTCATTGAAAGTCTTTTTCAAATGTTTCACTTACCCATTGTTTTAACTCGAGAATGTTTAATCTGATTTTCTCCATGACCGCCAAAAACACCTCATCCTCTTTTCCCGTAGGATCCTCCAACGCCCAGTCTTCTCTGTGCCTGCTCGGCAAAGTGGGACACGCCACATCACAGCCCATGGTGATAACCACATCGGGTGCGGGTATGTCTTTAAGCAACTTGGAGTACTGCTCTTTTTCCATATCCACGCCGTAGTGTGCCTTCATGAGCCGCAGGGCATCTTCGTTGATTTGCGGCTTTAGCGCCGTGCCTGCCGAATAGCTGTCAAAGACCTCAGCGGCCAGCGTCTTGCCAAAGGCTTCGGCTATCTGGCTTCTGCAGGAATTGTGCACACAAATAAAGGCGACTTTCGGTTTTGCTTTCATATTCTGCCTCTCTCTTGTTTGATGGTATTTGCGGTTAAACGCGCTCTTTGGCCTTTTGAATCAGCGCGGCAATCTCATCGGCTTTTACAACTCTGCCGTGCACCAGCACTTTACCGTCTACGATTAAAGAAGGCGTTGACATCACACCATAGGCGGCGATTTGTCCCAGGTCGGTGATATGCTCAACTGCATCGTCCATACCTAATTTTTCCAGCGCCGCTTTGGTTTGCGCTTCCAGTTCCCTGCAATTGTTGCACCCGGAACCTAAAATCTTTACCGAACCGCTGCTACTACCCTGTTGTTTCGCGTCGGATTTTTGCACTTGCGTCGAATTTGCAATCTCAGCGCTCCAACCGCAGTCGGCTTGTTCTTCTTCTTTTTTCTTTTTCCAAAACATGTTTTTTTCCTCCAAAGGGATTTTGTCTTCACTCATCCCTTTTACGATCGTATTTCGCACCGGACTGTATATGGCGGCAGAAATCAAACAAAATTGTCTGCGATTTAGCACGCCTATACGTAAATTACATATCGATATTTTTCGATATAATGATACCCAACAAATCGATAAATGTCAATATGTTATTTATTTTTATTTTTCCTTGCCTGTGTGGCGAGCAAGAAGCCCCTCATGCCTTCCTGAACAGCCGATTCAATTTACCGCACCGCCCCTTTCGGGCTCTATATGCGGTATTTTTTGACCACCCCGCGAATGCTGTCCAAAAACGCTTCTTCACCAAAGGTATTGATTTTCAACACAACCCCCTGGCTGCCGCCCGAGGCAATGGCGGAAAGATATATTTTATCCGCTGTTTGAAGCAGCGTAATGCTTAAGCTGACTCTGTTGCCGCCAATTACGCTGTATCGTTCCAACACGCGCACAGCGCAAAGGCAGCCTTCCGTCTCAAAGGTACTGCCGTCCTCCATACTTGCCGACAAACTGCCGTCTAGGACCGCAGTCATCAATTCGTCCAAAATCTGATGAAAATCTCCCTTGAGTTCACATTCCAATTTTGCCATACGCACCTGCCTTGTTTCTTTTTTGCCTTCCTTCAAAGAAGACATACTCTCATTATTCTACCACAACTTGCAAGCCCTCTCTGTAAAATCAAGGTAAAAAAACAGCGCCTATAAGGCGCCGTTAAAATCGTATGATTTGGCTCTCTTCTATTGCCTTTTGCATCAGCCCCTCCGCCGCATCGGCCATTTTGGCCTCCTGTGCTTCCACGTTTTCCATTTTCGGTTTCGTCTGCGGGTGTTTTGGCGAAAACAACGCACAGCAATCTTCGTAAGGCAAAATCGACGTTTCAAAGGTGCCGATGTCCTTGGCAATTTCGATGATTTGCAGCTTGTCCATGCCAATGAGCGGCCGCAGCACGGGCAAGGTGCACACGGCGTTGGTGGCGCGAATGCTCTCCACGGTCTGGCTGGCCACCTGCCCCAGGCTTTCGCCGGTTATCAGCGCCCCTGCGCGCAGCTGAAAAGCAATTTTTTCGGCAATACGCATCATATACCTGCGCATGAGTATCGTCAAATACCGTGTGTCGGTGTGCTCGATCATGCATTCCTGCAGCGCGGTAAAAGGCACCACATGCAGCGCCAGTCCCGGGGCAAAGCTTTCCAGCCTCTTAGCCAAATTTTCGACCTTTTGCTGCGCTTCGACAGAGGTATAAGGACTGCTGTGAAAATACACCGCGCTCAGGCTCATGCCGCGCGAAGCCATCATGTAGCCCGCCACCGGGCTGTCAATACCGCCGGAGAGCAGCAACACGCCCCGCCCGCCGGTGGCCGTGGGCAGTCCTGCCCTGCCCTTGACGCTTTGGGCGTAAATATACGTCGTATCCCGCACTTCTATTTCAATGACTTGCTGCGGCGCACGCACGTCCACTTCGGCGCCGGGGTTATTTTTTAACACATAACCGCCCACATGGGCACTGATTTCGGGCGAAGTCAGCGCAAAACTCTTATCTCCCCGTCGACTTTCGATTTTAAACCTCTTGCCCGCCTCATACAGTGCGGCCGCGCCCGCACAAATATCTTGCATAACCGAAGGCACAATCAGCGCCTTGCTGATATAGGCGATGCCGAACACGTCTTTGATGCAATCGATCAACTCGTCCATATCGCTTTCTTCAAAGTGAATCTCTATGCGTGCCTGCCCTTTTTTGATACGCACATCGGCATATTTTTTTAAGCGCGCGGCGATATTGTTTTTTAACATATCTTCAAAATATTTTCGGTTTTGCCCCTTTAAGGCAATTTCACCATAGCGTACCAGCAATACTTTTTTCATGTTTTTTTCCGTCTTTTCCTGTTTCATTGTTTTTTAGTATAGTTTTTCTCTCTTCGGCTGTCAAGAACAGAAAACGGCACGCGCCGCGTGCCGCAAAATCCCTTTTTACGGCATTATTCATACCATTGGTCAATCAAATCCCAATAATAATTGTCCCCCGCCGAAATTTGCTTAATCAGCGGAGCAATTTCCTCCTCTCTACCCTGCGCCTCATAGACTCTGCACAAATAATGCGTAAAAATCGTCTTTTTATTGACCTCAAAGACAATTTCCTTTAGCGTGGCAGCGTTTTCCTCAACTTTTTCATACCGCCCTCCATAAAAAGCATGTATCAACTCGCATATAAAATATAAATCCACCACATTGCCCTCTGCGGCAAGGCGCTTGAGTTCCAAATTGCGCAAAGAAAGTTCTTGCCAAGCCTTATCGGCTTGCGCCGTTTTTTCTTCCACATACAACAACACGATTTCCATCAATTCCAACTGCAATATCGCCTGTTTGGCGGCAAGGTCTTTTTCCCGTGCCAAAAGGGCTAAAAAATTCTTTTTTTGCGCAAAAAATAATTGAGGTTCATTCGTATAAAAATAGCTGCGCGCCAGGGCAAAGGCCACGGATTTGTCCTTATCGCCGCGGTTGCTTTTTTTGACCTGCTCAATGATTTTTTCAAAATTCCCCGCCTCCACCGTGCGCTTTAACTCTTGGGTTCTTTTGGTCTCTTTCATATAAAGCGTATAGATAAAATAAGCGGCAATCCCTATAACCAACAACAATAGCAATGGCATTATTCTTCTCCAACCCCACCCTTTCG
>CALFLU010000035.1 GCA_937880125.1 uncultured Eubacteriaceae bacterium | reverse complement strand
AATCGCAATGAGGCTGGGCCCCAGCGTGGCAAAACTGCGCATAAAATCGCCCGTGGCGTTGTTAAAGGCCGCCTGCAAGGGCTGTTTGAGCACCGTTGCCAGCAACAGCACGATTAAAATATCGGGAATAGAGTAAATGAGTTCCACAAAACGCATCATAATGTTGTCTACAATGCCGCCGAAGTAGCCCGAAATGGCACCGTAAATCGAACCGATAAACAACACAATCAAGCTGGCAACCGCACCGATAATCATCGAAATGCGCGTTCCGAACATCGTTCTCACCAAGTTGTCGCGTCCAAGGTTGTCTGTTCCGAAAGGATGCGCCAAAGAAGGCGCCAAATTTTCCGAGCCTCTGATTTGCTCCGCATAATCGTAGGGGCTGAGCATCGGCCCGATAAAAGCAAACAACACCAGCACAATAATGGTATAAAGCGAAGCCATGGCCACTTTGTTTGCCTTAAAGCGACGCCATGCGTCCTGCCAATAAGACATGCTGGGCTTGTCTTCGATAAAACTTTCCTTTTCCGCCGCCGAAGCCAATTCATAATCGCTCTCGTCGCAATAAGCGTCCACTTGCGGCTGCATGCTGAACATATGCATTCTATGTTCTTTTTTGCCCATGTCTATTTTGTCCCCTTTGCTAAATTGATTCTCGGGTCCACCGCTTTATACAAAATATCGACAACCAGGGTCATCAAAACGATAAAAGTGGCAAGGAAGATCGTCGTGCCCATGATGATGGGATAATCGCGGTTTGCGATGCTTTGCACAAAATACCTTCCCAGTCCGGGAATGTTAAACACGCTCTCGACAACGAAGCTGCCTGTGAGGATGCCTGCGGTCAGCGGGCCCAAATACGTAAGCACAGGGATCATAGAGTTGCGCAAAGCGTGTTTAAAAATAATGATTTTCGGCTTCAGCCCTTTGGCCGTTGCCGTTCTGATATATTCCTGATTAATCACGTCCAGCATACTGGAACGCGTGAGTCTGCCAATATAACACATGGGGTAAAATGCCAATGCAAAACACGGCAAAATATAGCTTTGCCACTTAGAGAGCCCCACCGTGGGCAACCAACCCAGCTTTACACCGAATAGGATCAATAATATCGTGGCGACAACAAAGCCGGGTTGGTTGCCCAGGGTCATTACCACCCGCAAAATGCTGTCTGCCTTCTTTCCCCTGTGAAAGGCCGCATAGCTGCCCATGGGCACGCCAAAAAGCACTGCCCAAACCAAGGCAATGGCACCGATTTTTGCCGATACGGGAAACATCTCCGATATAATCGTCCATACGGGTCTGTTTTTCTGCATCTTAAAACTGACGCCCCAATCCCCTTTCAACAAGTCTCCAATATAACTTTTCAGCTGAACGATCAGCGGTTTATCCAGTCCGTATTTTGCTTCCAAGGCCTTTAAAACTTCCGGAGAGGGTGATTTTTCACTCAAAAATGGGCCGCCGGGCACCAAATTCATCAGAAAAAAAGTGATACAGGTAATAAGAAAAACAACAATAATTGCTTGCAGGATACGTTTTATGACATATTTGACCATTGATATGCTCCGTTTTTTAATCTGCAAAACCGTCAATCTGTCAACGGCTTATTCATGTATTGAATCTTTTTATATGTAAATATGTAAAATCTATGTAAACCTTATTCATTGTACACCACCGAATAAGCAAATGTCAATTGACAAATCGCTCATCCCGCTTTATGGCGCAATAAAAAAATCCACGATCTCATCGGGCTCGGTTATGATGTAATTGGCACCGCACTCTTGCAGCACTTTTTTCTCGCGAAAGCCCCAGGCAACACCCACACAATCCATTTTTGCATTCTGTGCCGTCAAAACATCCACCTCGCTGTCACCGAAATACAGCGCCTGCGCAGGGTTCACCCCTAACATCTCCAGTGCCAGGCAAATGCCGTCAACAGCGGGTTTGGGCTGTATTTTTGCGCTTGTGCCAATGGCAATGTCTATGAGTTGCCCAAACATTTCTTTCGTCAATTTCTTCACCGCATCATCATATTTGTTGGAAATAATTGCCATGGGCACACCCAGGCGTTTCAACTCGCAAAGCGCCTCGATAATGCCTGCGTAGGGCTTGGTTTTGTCTTGCATTTTTTCGCCGTAATGGCTTTTAAAACAGGTCAGGCAAACCTCGGATTCCTCCTCGCTGCAATGGGGCGGAAGACTGCGCTGCACCAGCTTTTTTACACCGTTTCCCACAAAGCTGCGCACCTCGTCAAGGCTCCTGGCCTCATAGCCTTTCTCTGCGAGCATGCAGTTGATGGAATTCGCCATATCTTCCAGCGAATCCAAAAGCGTTCCGTCCAAATCAAACAATGCGGCTTTATATTTCATCATGAATCGTCCTCAATTTTGTGATATTTTTGTCAATGTTTTACTAAAAAAATAACAGAGGCAGCACGCGGATGCCCTGTTATTATTTTTATGAAAAATTACAGTTCGATTTTTCCGAACAAATCGCCCAGTGTCACCACATCGCCGTCAGCGTACACCTTCTTGTCTTTTTCGATTTTTTTCTTCGGAACGGGCAACAATTCTTTGATGCTCAGCGAGATTTTTTTGTTCTCATCGTCGATTTTTGTAATCATTACGTCTACATTTTGCCCTACTTTGAGCATGTCTTCGGGTTTGTCCACTTTGTGGTGCGCAAATTGCGATATGTGAATGAGCCCTTCCACGTCGTCAATCACTTTTGCAAAAGCGCCGTATTTCATCAAAGAAGTAATTTCGACCGTGGCCTTGTCGCCTTCGCTGTATTGCTTTTTAAACACTTCCCAAGGATCGGGCAAAAGCGCTTTGATGCTGAGTTTTATTTTGAAATTTTCTTTGTCGAGTTCAATGATTTTCGCTTTCACTTCCTGGCCGATTTTGAATTTATCTGCGGGGCGTTTGAGCGAAGACCATGCCAAGTCGGAAATATGAATAAATCCGTCCACACCGTCCAAGTCCACAAACACGCTGTAATCCGTCATATTTTTTATTTTTGCATCGACACTCTGACCCACTTCAAGGTCTTTGATGGCTTCTTCCATCACGGCTTTTTTCTCCGCCATCTGTTTTTCGTATTCTTCCATCAACAACGCCTTGCGAGAGAAAATGATTTTGTTTGCCGATTCGTTATACTCAATAATTCTTCCCTGCACTTCGCTGCCCACCAAAGCGTCCAAATCTTTGACGAATTTAATGTCATAGCAAGAGGCGGGCATAAAGGCAATTAAGCTTCCCAAGTCCACCATCAAACCACCCTTGATGGCTTTGATGATTTTACCCGTCAACACTTCGTCTTTTTCAAATTTTCTTTGCAGTTCTTCTTTGGCTTCTCGCTCTTGTACTTTAATGCGCGACAAAACATAGTTGCCGGCGCCGTCGTTGGTGGCCAATATCATGACATTGTGCTTGTCGCCCACCGCCGCATGTCTGAGAAGGTCTTCGTACAAATCGAGTAAAAATTCGTCTTTTTTTATGATGCCGTCGCTTTTGCCGCCTATATTCATGACAACAGAATCACTGTTGACCGATATAATCTCACCTTCTACGATGTCCCCCACACTGAATTTTTTTAATGTTTCTTCGTACTGTTCTTGAATGTTTGCTTGCTCTTCCATACTTTTTCGGCTACCTCCTTAATTATCCATGCCGGTGTCGATGCACCCGCCGTAATACCGACTTTATCACCTTCAGAAAAAATCGCGCCCTCTATTTCTGCAGCCGACTCTATCTGGTATACTTTCTCATTATATAAACGGCAAATTTCAGCCAATTTCTTGGTATTCGAACTTTTTTTGTCTCCGATGACAATCATCATGTCAACCGTTTGTGCAATTTGTGCCGCTTCGTTTTGTCGCTCTTCCGTTGCCGAACAAATCGTATTAAACACAACGGCTTCGGGAAATTTTTCTTCAATGGCTTTGATAATTTCCTGAAATGTCGCTTCAATGATTGTCGTTTGAGCAACAACGCATATTCTACCATAGTTTTGCAGATTCAGTACATCTTTTTTTGAATTTATTATTTTGGCTTGATTGTCGCACCAGCCGTTAACGCCAATGACCTCGGGATGGTTTTCATCGCCGATGATGAGAATTTGGTATCCCTGTTCATGATGACGTCGAACAATTTGCTGCACTTTCTTCACATAGGGGCATGTGGCATCCACGGTAAGCGCTCCCTTTTTTTCCAGCGCATCATAACAGTCTTTGCCCACGCCGTGAGAGCGAATCACCGCCACGGCGCCACTGTCAAGCTGCTGCGCTCCGTCAATAATGCGCACCCCTTGGTGCTCATAGCGCTCTATGACATTTTTGTTGTGAATGATCGGCCCGATGGTAAAAACGGGTCGCGCATGTTCTTCAATGGCCTGATCCAATTTTTTGATTGCTCTGTCCACACCAAAGCAAAAGCCTGCCGTCTTGGCAAGGATTGTTTTATCCATTGTCCGCCTCACTTTTGCATGCATTAAGCAAGCTCTTCAGCTCCTTCATAATCGTATCGTTGGTAATATGTGTCAATTCTTCGCTTTTATATTTTTTTTCCGTATATTGCTCATAAAGCCGCATGGGCTCTCCGATATGGACGCGTATTTTTTTGCGAAACCCATAGCGCCCGCAAATGGCAACGGGGATAATCGGCGTTTTTGTCTGCAGCGACATGAGCAGCGCCCCCGGCTTGCCGTCGAGCAACTCTTTGCCGTCTTTTTTCGTGGTCCCCTCGGGAAAGATACCCAAAACCTGCCCCTCTCTCAACACGCGTATCGCCGTTTTAATGGCCATGGCATCCGTGCCGTCGCGTTTGGCGGGAATCACATAATATTTTTTAAACAGCCATTTCGTAAATTTTGTTTTGAGCAGCTCTTCTTTTGCCATAAAGCGCACCACCCGGGGCAACTTGGCCCCCAGCAGCACCGGATCGAGCGTGCTGGTGTGGTTCGGACACAAAATTAAACTGCCCGTAAGAGGAATGTTTTCTTTTCCCACAATGCGCACGGAAAATAAGAGCGATAACAATTTATCGGCAACAAATCGTGAAAAGGCATAAAATGCGCTTACTTTTTCTCCTGCATAATACATATCATTTCTTCTATCGTTTCTTCAAGTGTTTTGCCGGTGTTGTCAATGACAATGCTGTCTTTTGTCATCATCAGCGGCGCAAATTCTCTTTGCGTATCTTTTTCGTCTCTGTATTGAATATCTTTCAACGTTTCTTCAAAGCTGTGAAAGATGTTTTTTTCTTCGTTTTGTTTTACACGCCTTCTCGCGCGCTCTTCCACACTGGCCGTGACAAAAAATTTTATGTCGGCTTCGGGCATCACCACCGTTGCAATGTCTCTGCCTTCCATAATCACATTTTCCGTCTCTCTGGCCATTTTCTTTTGCATTTCGCTCATATGCTGACGTATTGTGCGGTTGCAGGCAACCTTGGAAATGTTTTGGTCAATTTGCGGGGTATAAATCCTGTCCTTGATGTTTTCGCCGTTTAAATACACATTGTCGCCTTCAATTTTCATCACCGAGTCTTCCAGCGCACGCAACAACACAGCCTCGTTTTCAATGTCAATGTTTTCATCGAGCATTTTCAGTGTAAAAGCGCGATAGAGTGCGCCGGTATTGATATAGGTATAGCCGCAGCGCTTTGCCAGCGCCTTTGCCAGTGTGCTCTTGCCCGCTCCCGCAGGGCCGTCTAATGCTATTTTCATAACCAACTGTCCCTTTGCAAATTACATAACGTGCTCATTATAGTCACCACGACACACAAATACAAGTGCATTCTACGTGATTTGTTTTAAAAAGCTCTCGCCCACAGGCGCCTTCTCACCCGCAAGATAATCCAAAATGGTTGCCCCCACATCGGCAATGCTTTGTCGAGTTCCCAAATTTACATTTCGAACCCCTTTGCCGTAGACAATAACGGGCACATATTCTCTGCTGTGGTCTGTGGAATTTGACAACGGATCGCACCCGTGGTCTGCGCATAGCACCAGCCAGTCTTCATCGCCAAGCTTTTTTATTATGTCAGGCAGCGCCAAATCAAATTCTTCCAACGCCTTTGCATAGCCCTCCACATCGTTTCGATGACCGAATTTCATGTCAAAATCAACCAAGTTCGCATAAATCAAGGCATCATCTTTTGCCTCGTCCATATACTGCAAAATATGTGCAATGCCCTGTTGGTTGTCCTTTGTGTGCACCGAGTGCAAAATGCCCTGTCCACTGAAAATGTCTTCGATTTTTCCCACACCATATACTTGCACACCCCGCTGCGTCAACCTGTCCAGCACACTCTTTTGCGGCGGCGCAACGGCATAGTCTTTTCTGTTCGCCGTTCTTACAAAGCTGTCGACCTCTCCGATAAAGGGACGTGCAATGACGCGGGAAACCAGATGTTTTCCCACCAAAAGCGCCCGTGCCGTCTCGCAAATGCGATACAGCTCACACACAGGTACCACCTCTTCATGGGCAGCGATTTGAAACACGCTGTCCGCCGAGGTATAGACAATAATGTTGCCCGTATGCAAATGCTCTTGCCCCAGTTCCGAAATAATTTCCGTGCCCGACGCCACTTTGTTGCCGATAATTTTTTGCCCGATTTTGCTTTCTATTTTTTCGATGATTTCGCGGTCAAATCCGTTGGGATAGGTTTGAAAGGGCTCATGTAACACAATACCCGCCATTTCCCAATGCCCGGTGATGGTGTCTTTGCCTTTACTCAAAAAACCCGCACGCATCACAGCCGCACCCAAATCACCCTTTTTATCAAAATAATCAATGCCGTCAATATGCGCCAGCCCCAATGCCTGCAAATTATGGAGCCTGCAGCTTGACGAATGCGTTACCACATGCTTTAGCGTATTGCTTCCTTCGTCTCCGTACTCGGCGGCGTCTTCCATCTCGCCGATACCCACGCTGTCCAAAACAATCCAAATCACTCGTTTCATTTGTCGCACCGTCTTTGCTTAGTCGTTTGATTTTTTATATTGCTGATAGAGAAAAAACGCGCAAACTGTTTTGGCGTCAATGATTTGTCCCAACATAATCCATTCCAGCACCTCAGATTCGTCCAGCAGCAGCACTTCTATAAACTCATCGTCGTCACAATCTTTTTTAACCGAAATCTTTTCCACATCTTCCGCATAAAAAATATGAATCATCTCATCCGAAAACCCCGGCGTTGTGCACAGACCGGCCAAATATACCACCTTTTCTTCCGTCGCACGATAAGAGGTTTCTTCTTCCAGCTCCCGCACGGCGCAAAGCGCAATGTCTTCGCCGGGCTCAATGCCCCCCGCAGGAAACTCATAAATCGTTTTATCCAAAGATTTTCTGTATTGACGAATGAGAATGAGTTTATCCTCTTTCGTCTTGGCAATAACGGCACAAGCACCCTTGTGACGCACAATTTCGCGCACCGATTCTTTGCCGTTGGGGAGGAGCACTTTTTCTTGATAGAGCGAAATGATGCGCCCTTTGTGTATCAGTTTGGATTCAAGCGTTTTTTCTTCTTGTTTCATCGCTTATTTTTCTCCCCGTCTTCTTCCAAGATTTTTTTCAATTCTTTCATAAACGTATTGATATCTTTAAACTGCCTATAGACCGAGGCAAAGCGCACATAGGCTACTTCGTCTGTTTTTTTCAGCTCATCCATGACAATTTCGCCGATATCCTCAGACTTGACCTCTTTGTCGCTTAGTGTCAGTACCTTATATTCGATGCTGTCCATCAAGCTCTCAATGGTATCTGCCGAAATGGGTCTTTTTTCGCAGGCTTTGAGCAACCCCGACATGATTTTGCTTCGGTCATATACTTGCCTGTCGCCGCTTTTTTTAATCACCACCAGCGGTGTCGTCTCCAACTTTTCATAGGTCGTAAACCGCCTCTGACAAGCAATGCATTCTCGGCGCCTGCGCACCACCGTGCCATTTTCCGCGGGACGCGAATCAATGACTTTGCTTTCCGACTCACTGCAAAACGGACATTTCAATTTATTTTCTCCTTCTGAAACACATTTTCTTCTACATAGCTATCTGTATATTATATGGCATTTGCACCGCATTTGTCTATCGGTTTCCGCTCCGAAAGACAATAAAAAAGTCTGCTTACACAGACTTTTATATTTCAGTGAGTTAATCTTCTTTTTTCATGATGACCGTGACTTTGCTTGCACGGCAAGACTCCCAATCGCTGCCCCGTTTGATATCTTCCTCAGAAACAAATACCTCTACCAACTCATATCCTTCTTCAGCTTTTTCGTTGATAAAACTGCGAAGTTTGCTCATAAACAAATCTCTTTCAACGATATATTTCATGTTCCACCCTCCCATACTGTACACAGTTATTTTTGATTATGGTAACACACTCTTTTCGCTTTATCAAGCAAATAATCGTTGCAGGCGGCAAGATATTTCGTTATCATAGAAGCAAAAGTATTTTTATGATTATGAGGTCTGTTTATGAATCTGAAGATGTTTTGCGCCAACAACGATCTGCGCATCATCAACGACGCAGGCAAAGAAGTTCTCACGGTAAACGAAACCCATGCCATTCGCTGCGGGCTGCAGCTGACGGGTTTTTATGAGCATTTCAACAGCGGCCGCATTTGTGTGATGGGCAAACCCGAAATCGCCTATCTAAACACCCTTGACGAACAGGCGGCAAATAGGTCTTTGACGACGTTGATAGAAAAAAAGATTCCCGCCATTGTTTTGGGAGATGACATTAAAGAGCATGCGCTTTTGACCAAGCTGTGCAAGAAGCACAACTGCATTTTGCTTTCCTCTTCGGTGGATTCTGTTTCGCTGGTGTTTAAACTTTCTTCCTACCTCAGCTACGAAAAGGCGCCCTGGATCGGCCTGCACGGCGTGATGATGGAAGTATACGGTGTCGGCGTGCTCATACGCGGCATCAGCGGCATCGGCAAAAGCGAAGCCGCCTTAGAGCTCATCAAACGCGGCGGCAGATTTGTTGCCGACGACCTGGTCAAAATCGTCAAAACCTCCGAAGGCACCCTCATTTGCAGCGGCATGAAAGAAGGCTCCTATTTCATGGAGATTCGAGGCATTGGCATTATTGATGTAAAAATACTCTTTGGCGTCAGCAGTGTGCGCATTCGCAAGGACTTGGATTTAATCGTGGATCTGGTGCCCTGGAATGTCGACATGCAATATGACCGCCTGGGCGATAAAGTCGCCTACGATACACTCATGGAATGCAAAGTCCCCCTCTACCAAATCCCCGTTTCCGCAGGGCGCAACATTGCCGCCCTCATCGAAACCGCCGCCATTCGCACGCGTGCCGCCTTTATGGGATTTGACTTTATGGGAGACTTTTTATCACAATTCGATTAAACAGGAAGGTATTATGAAATACGTTATAGACCCGCATACACACACCATTGCCTGCAACCATGCCTTTTCCACACTGGAAGAAAACATTCAATGCGCAAAACAAAGGGGTATTGAGCTGCTTTGCTACACCGAACACGGCCCCAGAATGCCCTATGCGCCCCCTGATTGGTATTATGAAGGGCTTTCGATGATTCCTTCCGACAAGTTTTCCATTCCCTTAATTATCGGCATTGAGGCCAATATTTTAGACGAAATCGGCACCCTCGACAGCTTTGATTTGCCGGAAAAATGGTTCAATTTTGTCATCGCCTCCATGCACAAACACACCTATCAGCCCTTTGAGGCCTGCAGCAATACCGATGCTTTGCTTGCCGTGCTGGACAATGCCAACGTGGATATGCTCGGCCATATCGATGCCCCTTATTTTGCCGTTGACTATGAACCCGTCATCAAAAAAGCCGCTAAGTCCAACACACTCATCGAATTTAACAACGCCTCTGTTCACGGTGTGCGCAAGGGCGGCATCGAAAACATGCGTCAAATGGCTGTCTTTTGCAAAAAATATGACTGCATGGTCGCACTCAGCTCCGATGCGCACCTGTGTCACAATGTGGGCGTTTTTGACGACGTGCTTCCCATCTTGCAAGAAGCGAATTTTCCGCAGGAACTGATCATCAACACAGATGTCGATAAATTCTTTTCTTTTTTGCGCACAAACGGAAAAAATGTGTAACACACACATTCATTAAATATAAATATCGATAAACAGGAGGATAATTTTGAAATGATTTACGTGGAAAAAAATCGGGAATATGTTTTTCCGGGCTGGAACGACCAAGCTGTCCTGCTGCTGCACGGCGCCACATCAGGCTCCTCCCTGCTGCGCACGCTGGCCAATTATTTGAACTGCCTGGGCTACACCGTCTATGGTGTCAACCTCGCAGGCCACGGCGGCACAAAGGAAGAACTGGAAAAAACAACCTATCTGGACTTGATTGAAAAGGCTGAAGCCGATTACGCAAAAATACGGGCAAAACACGAAAAGGTCTTTGTGGCCGGCCTGTCCCTGGGCGGTCTGCTCACGCTGTACCTCGCCGCTGCGCACCCCGACATCCCCGGCATCATCCCCATGGCATCGGCGCTGGATTTTGTGGAAACGTCCATGTTCGGCCAAAAACACGACACGCAGTATATCCACCGCCCCACCACGGGCAAAGTCGGCTTATACAAGCAATACCATGTGCATCACGAATATGTGCCGCGCGCCTTTATTCAAACCATGCACGACTTGGCCAACGACTTTCGCAACCGAAACCTGGCCGAAAAAGTCACGTCCCCGGCTTTGATTGTTCACACGAAGGACGACTCCATCGTCTACCCCAAAAGTTCGCAGTACGTCTATGACCACATTGCCTCCACCGACAAAGAACTTGCCATATACGAAAGCGGAGAACACCTCTTTGTCATGACCGAAGAGCGCTACGAACCCTACGAGAAAATTGCAGATTTTTTGGCGAAACATTAGCGTTTTCCGTTTGTCTTAACAATCTTTTTCGTCCCAAACAGCCTAAAACACGCTGTTTGGGACGATTTATGTAAAAAAAGGTTGTCTTTTTAAAATGAAGACGATATACTATGACTCATGTCTAATTACAATATCATTTACAGAGGTGCTGTATGGCTGAAATTAAGTTCGAAATCGTAAAAAAACTGGGTATACTCAGCGAGTCCAAAAACGGATGGAAAAAAGAGCTGAATATGGTCAGCTGGAACAACCGGGATGCAAAATACGACATCAGAGAATGGTCCCCCGAAGGCGACAAAATGAGTAAGGGCATCACACTTTCCGAAGAAGAAATAACGATTCTGAAAGAACTTTTAAACAACGAAGACGAATACTAAATTCGACTGTTTTTGAAAGGAAAGAGATTTACATAAACAACGTATCTCATCATTGTTTCATAAAAAACCTCTGTGCAGATGAAAACACATCCGCGCAGAGGTTTTTTTAACGTGATTGCTTGTTGCTTGCAATTAATTGTCTTGTCTTTCCTTTGCCGAAGAAATGTATTGCTCATAATCCTCAAAAAAGTGATCCGCCAGCATCTTCAGCTCTTCCGTGTCGTGCTTTTGGCTGTCGTCGTGAATGCAGTGTACTTCAAATCCCGCCTTTTTTGCCGTGCGCACGGCATAGCATGCGTCTTCATAAATTACCACATCTTCCTTTTCATAGCCCATTTTCTTTGCCGCCATCTCATAAAGGTCGGGAAAATGCTTGCCTTTTCCAATGTCTTTTGAGCTTAAACAAAACTGAAAATATTCAGCAACCCCTGTGCGTTCCAGCGCCTTTTGCGCCAGGGTCGAGTCGGTTTCGGTGGCCACACACATCGGAATGTTTTTTTCTTTCAACAAGGCGAGGTATTCTTTTACACGAGGCTTTAGCTGCACTTCGTTTTCATAAAAGTCTTTAATGAGCTTATAGTGCATCTGAGCCATCTCCTCTTTTGTCGTCTTGTAACCTGAGAGTTTTATCAAATAGTCGGCCGACTCGTCCAACGTCATGCTCTTAACGGTTGCATATAAATTTTCGGGCGGCTCAAAGCCCAGTGCCCTGCATAGTCTGTTGCCCAAATCCCGCCAGACGGGCATGGAGTCCAGTATCGTTCCGTCCAAATCAAAAATAGCGGCTTTCATCTTTCACCTCTTGTTTGTATTTTCTGCTTTTTTTCGTTTTATTTATACTTATTTTCAATCATTTTTCGTTCACGTCTAAATCCCCACAAAGCACGTATGGAGTCTAATATCAAATTGATCGCCAAAAAGATCAGCGCAATAATCGCAATAATTTGTATGCCTTCTTTAAGAAACGTCCCGAAACCGCCCACCAAAGAAACAATGTTGCCATAAAGCAACGTCATCAAAGCCGACAGTGCCACACCCAGCATAAACACCATGGGAACAATCAACATCAGATATTTTTTGCCCATGCGCCCGAGCCATACCGCCACGGTCAGCAGCGCCAGTGCGGCGAGCAACTGATTAACCGTGCCAAACAGAGGCCAAATGGCTTTGTAGCCGCCCAGTGCCAAAAGACCGCTGACAAACACCGTCACCGCCGTGGCCACATAGGGGTTTGTCAATTTGTCTTTGAGATATTGGCGGCGGATGTCTTGAAAATATTCCTGCAACAAATAGCGCACGAGCCTTGCGGAAGTATCCAGCGTCGTAAAGGCCAAAGCGGAGATGGACAACATGATAATTGTATACACCACATCGGCGGCAATGCCGAGTCCCTCAGAAATATTGACCATTGCATTGGCAAAAACCACCGGCGGCACCGCCTTATAGACATTTGTTTGATCAAAGAATATGCCCACCACCACAATGACCACCAAGGCAATAATGCTTTCCAGTATCATGCCGCCAAAACCGATGAGCTTAATGTCTTTTTCGCTTTTGATTTGCTTGGCGGTCGTGCCCGAGCATATTAAGCTGTGAAAGCCCGATATTGCTCCGCAAGTCACTGTGATAAACAAGACGGGAAACAATGTCTGTCCTGCAACATTAAAACCGCTAAAGGCGGGCAGCTGCATTTGCGGATGTTGGTAAAATATTCCAAATACCGCAAAAACGCACATGCCGTAGAGCAAAAACGCGTTGAGAAAATCCCTCGGTTGCAACAATATCCACACCGGAGTAATGGAAGCAAGAAACATATAGACCAGCAATACGACAATCCACGTGGTTTTAGAAAAATAAAGCGGAAAAAAGATGCCCAACCCAATGCATATGGCAATCAACACAACTCCTAACAAACTCGATATCACGGGATTGGATTTCGTGCGATGGGTTACAAAACCGAATACCAGCGATGCCACAATAAAAAGAATCGATGCCGTGGCGCTGGATCCGTTTGCGGCAATTTTGCTCTTGTCCGGCGCAAAGCCCTCAAAGGCCGAAGCCACAATGTCAATAAAAGAAGCAATCAAAAAAAACATCGTAAACAGCGCAAAAATCAAAAACAGCTGCTTTCCGTATTTTCCCACATTTTTTTCGGTAATGGCCACAAGGGATTTGCCGTTGCTGCGCACGGAAGCAAACAAAGAAGAAAAGTCCTGCGCCGCACCAAAAAAGATGCCGCCCAGCACAATCCACAGCACCACAGGTATCCAGCCGAAAATGGCCGCCTGCACCGGTCCGCTGATGGGGCTGGCGCCCGCAATAGACGAAAAATGGTGCCCGAATAAAATTCCTCGCTCGGTGGGCACATAGTCATCGTTGTCGTTGCTTCTTACAGCAGGTGTTTTTTTGCGGGGGTCTACCCCCCATTTTTTCGCCAGCCAGCCGCCATAAAACACATAGCCGATAAGCAGCGCAGCAATCGAAACCACCAAAATTGTTACAGCGTTCATATTTCTTTCCGTTCGGTTTATTATCCGCTGCCATTAAGCGCTTGCGCCATTTTGACAGCTGCAAGGTATGCGGTGGAAAAGGCAATTTGCAAATTATATCCTCCCGTTACGGCATGTACATCCATTACCTCGCCGGCAAAATACAATCCCTTGACGATTTTTGACTCCATGGTCGCAGAAGAAATGTCCTTGAGTGCAACGCCCCCTCCGGTGATAATGGCCTCATCAAAGTCCTTGCTTTTTTCGATTGCAAAGGGCATTTGTTTTAACGTCTCTATCAGTCTTTTTCTTTCTTCCACCGTAATTTGATTCACTTTTTTGTCCCTGGCAATATCGGCCGCGGTCAACACCGCGTCAATGAGCCTGGCGGGCAACAACTCTCTTAAGGCGTTGTGCATATCGCTGTTTATAAATTTTTCAAAATCGCGCAAAATGCGCCGTTCAAGTTTTTGTGCACTCAACGCAGGCTTTAAATCTAATTTTAACATAATTTCGCTGTAATTTGAAATCGATGCACTGAGATTGAGTATCGTCGGTCCGCTGAGCCCGTCGTGTGTAAACAGCAATTCACCGAAAGAGGATGCGATTTTTTTATTTTTTTCATAGGCGCTTACCGCCACATTTTTCAACGAAAGCCCCTGCAAGTCAAAGAGCGATTCTTTTTTGACCACCATACCCACCAAGGCAGCATAGGGAGATACAATACCGTGCCCCGCCTTTTTTGCCATGTGATAGCCCTCCCCCGTGCTGCCCGTAAGGGGATAGCTTTTGCCTCCGGTGGTCAAAAGAACGCATTTTGATAAAAGCGTTCTTCCATCGGATAAAACCACACCTTTGACTGTGCCTTCTTGCACCCAAAGATCCTTCACTTGGGTTTGCAGCATGATCTCCACGCCCAGCTGCGTCAACTTGCGTTGAAAAAACCGAATGACATCGCTGGATTTTCCGCTTTTGGGAAACACCCTGTCGCCTTGTTCTATAACGGTCTCAAGGCCGTTTTCGTTGAGATAACGAATCATATCCATGTTGTTCCATGCAGAAAAAGCGCTGTATAAAAACTTTCCGTTTCTGACAACGCCATCCATAAGCTTAGGCGCATCACAGGCGTTGGTGATGTTGCAGCGGCCTTTGCCTGTTATGTAGAGTTTTTTTCCCAACTTTTCGTTTTGCTCCACCAACAGCGTTTTGCAGTTTTTTTCCGCCGCGACTACCGCCCCCATCATGCCTGCCGCTCCGCCGCCCAATACAATTACATCATACACCGCACTCACCTTTTTGCCCCGTTTTAATGATAATATACAAATTCGGAGAACTTCTTCTGCCCATTGCCGTTATTTTACTCACTTCATATTTTTTTACGCTGAGGTTGCTGAGATATTGTTCTACAATTTTATCTTCTTCGCCGTCGTCATGACCGACATAGGCACATATGCTCACCACACCGCCCGGTGCCAAGGCAGCCAACACGCCGTCCAATGCACGCAGGGTACTTGGCCCCTGTGTTTTGTGTTTTTTATCGCTTCCCGGCAAGTATCCCAAATTAAACATCGCACCGGCAATGGTTTTTTCGCCGATATAGGCCGCAATGTTTTCGTGGCTGTCCTCAATGAAGTGTATGTTTTGCAGATCTGTTTCGTGCTTGCAAAGAAGCGCCTTTGCTTTTAAAAACGCCTGCGGCGCAACATCAAAGGCAAAAATTTCTCCTCCGCACAGCCTCTTTGCGAGAAAAAGCGTGTCATAGCCGTTGCCCAGCGTGGCATCCACATACACCCCGCTGCCGTTTGTCAGCTGCCCCAAATACAGCTGCGCCATATCCGTAATGCTCAAATTCATTCTTTTGCACTGCATTTGTGATGCATAAACAATTTAAAAATATCGGCATACAAACTGTGCGCCGTGACATCGTTTTTGTCAAACAATATCCCCACCATATAGTCTTGCTCCGCCGTCATCGGCTGAAAATTTGTCATGGTCATCAGCGTATCTTTGACAACACCTTGCTCTGCCTGCGAAATAAGGGCATAAATATAGCCTTCATCCAGCTTGCTCGACAACAGCGCGCGCACAACGGCATCGATATATACGGGCTTTTGTGACGGGCACACTATTTTTTGTATCAGAATATATTGTTTTTTCACCTCATACACACAAATTGCCTGCAGTGCCTCTTCATTTGCCAAGATAAAGGCCTCTGCCCTTTCATTTGGCACAAAGCCGCTGTTGCGCAATTCGTCCGAAACATTTTTTATATCCGTTTTTTTAATAAAAATCATTCTATGGCCTCTTTTTTTTCCTGAGCACCTTTTGCTCATTTGACAGTTGGGCAATTTCTTCATCGCTCAATTCCCGCACGGCACCGCGGCGCAGTCCTTTCATCTTCACACCGCCCAAAGACACCCGCATCAAACGCTCCACCTCCAGGCCGGCCGCCTCGCACATTCGGCGAATTTGCCTGTTTTTACCCTCCTTGAGCTTTACCGACAACTCTGTCGACTCCGCTGAGGCGGCGAGTATTTTCACCACCGCCCCTTGGGTCATTTTGCCGTCTATTTCCACAGGCGCCTTCAACTTTTGCAGCGCAGATTGATCCACACCGCCCGCTACAGTCAAACGATACTCTTTTTCGCTTTCATACTTCGGATGCATGATTTTGTAGGCAAAGTCTCCGTCATTGGTAAACAGAAGCAACCCCTCGGTGTTATAGTCCAACCTGCCCACAGGAAAAACCCCCATGCGCAGATATTTTTTATCTAAAAAATCCATGACCGTTTTGCGGCCTTTTTCGTCTTGCCGCGTGGTGATGTATCCTTTGGGCTTATTGAGCATTAAGTATACCTTTTTTGCGGCGGGTCTGTATATTTTATCATCAACGGTGATGATGTCGCTTTCTCGAACATCATAGGACAGCGACGTAATGACTTTGCCGTTGGCTTTTACACGCCCTTGCAAAATATATTCTTCGCATTTTCGCCTGGACGCCAGCGCGCACTGCGCCAAATATCGATTGATTCTCACAAATTTTCCCTTTCTCTCTTTGCTGCTTTCTCAGCGCAGCTTGGCGCCAAAGCGCTCTTGCAATGTTTGAACAATGCCGTAGAATGCCTCGTCGGCTTCCGCATCATTGAGCGTTCGCTCAGGTGAGCTGAAAAAAAGCGAATAGGCCAAGGATTTGTGCCCCGCCTGAATTTGTTGTCCCTCATAAACGTCAAACAGCTCCACTTTTTTCAGCAGCGGCCCCCCTGCCTCTTTAATTGCCGCAACAATATCTCCGCTTAAAACTTCGGAAGAGACCACTACGGCCATGTCTCTGAGCAAAGAAGGATATTTTGCCAGAGGCTGATAGACAAAGCGCATGTCGGCACACGCATACAACAGTGACAAGTCCATCTCGGCAATCAGCACGTTTTCGGCAATGCCGAATTTTTGCGCAATTGCGGGGTGCACCTGCCCGATATAGCCCAACATCTTTTCGCCCAACCATACTTCGGCGCTGATGCCTTGGTGCAAATAGCTCAAATCCGCACGCCTATAGTCTGCCCCTGCAATGCCCACTTGCTCCAACACACTTTCAACAATGCCCTTGATATCATAAAAGTCATAGCCGCCATAGGTGGCTATCGCCACTTTTTCCTGCTGAACCGGCAAGCCTTCGGCGTCTTTTTCTTTAATGAAGATGTTGCCCGCTTCAAAAAAGATCCCCTTCATGTTTTTCTTTGCGATATTGGCACCCACCACCTCCAACAGGCTAAAGGCCAAGCTGTTGCGCATATAGGAGGTGGCTTCCCCAAGAGGATTGATAATTTGCACAATATCTTCTTGGTCGATATGTTCTTCAAAGGCCTTTAATTTGTCATAGGATGTAAAGGTATAGGTCAACACTTCATAGCCACCCAGTGAAGCCAGCAGACTGCGAATGCGCGTTTTAAATGCATAGCGTTCGTTTTTGGGGCTCACATAAGAAGAGGCGCTGTTGAGGGTTGAAGGAATTTTTTCGTAACCGTAAATGCGCACCACTTCTTCTGCAATATCTTCTTTGATGTTGATGTCTGTTCGATAAAGCGGCGGTATAATCTCGAGCCTATCGCCCTTGGCAAGCACCACATCCATCTCCAAACTTTTCAGCGAACGCACCATCTCTTCCACCGAAAGATTCATTCCCAAAAATGAATTGATCCACGCTGTGTCCACCGTGAGTTTTTTGACGCCCACAGGATTGGGATAAATATCAATCACGCCTTCAATCAACTCCGCTGCGCCGATTTCCATCAGCAGCCTTGCTGCTCTGTCAGCGGCATAATCGCAAAAATGCGGGTTGACGCCTTTGGCAAACAGTGCTGCCGCGTCTGTATTCATCTCCATATCAAATGCGGATTTTCGAATATTGGTCGCATCAAAGGCCGCTGATTCCAGCACAATCATTTCCGTTTCATCGGTGATTTCCGAGTTTTGTCCCCCCATGATCCCCGCAATACCCACGCCCTTGTTTGCATCGGCTATCAAAAGCAGATTTTCGCGCGTCTCACGCTTCTCGCCGTCCAACGTCGTAATTTTTTCGCCTTCTTTTGCACGGCGCACATCGATTGTTTTTCCTTCGATCATCTTATAGTCAAAGGCGTGCAGCGGCTGCCCCACTTCAAGCAAAATATAGTTTGTCACATCGACAATATTGTTAATGGGACGCATGCCCCCCGCCATCAGCTTTCTTTGCATCCACAGCGGACTGGGCTCGATTTTTTTTACTTTCATCATTCGTGCCACATAGCGATAGCACAAGTCGGGGTCCGATATTTTTATGGATAAATATTTCTCTATAGCATTGCTGCTTTCTTCAACCGTTGCCTCAGGAACAAAGGCGTTGGTATAAAAAGCGGCAGCGGACTCTCTGGCAATGCCTATCATCGACTGGCAGTCGGGTCGATTGTTTGTGATTTCAAAATCAATGACCACATCATCCAACCCCAGGTGCTTGAGTGCATCTTCGCCCAAGGCAAGGGGTTCGGAAAAAATGTAAATGCCGCTCTCGGAATTTTTGGGCAACACCGATGCATCCAGCCCCAACTCTTCGCCCGAGCACATCATCGCCTTTGATTCTATGCCGCGAAACACTGTGCTTTCGATTTTTTTGCCCTGCAAAACGGTGCCCGCAAGCGCCAGCGGAATGATGTCGCCTTCTTTGATGTTCGTAGCAGCACTGATAACCGTCTCCGTCTTACCTTCTCCGATATCCACCTGATACACGCTCAACTTGTCCGCATCGGGATGCTTTGTCTTTCGGATGATTTTTCCGACCACGACAGGGCCGTCCACCGCAGTGTTTTTGCTGATGCCCTCCACGTTGTTGCCTGTCAGGTTCATTCTCTCTGCATATTCTTCAACAGGACAAGTAATGTCCACATATTCGCTTAGCCATTTCATCGATACAATCATCTTTGTCTACCTCCCGATAAATTGTCCCAAAAACATTTTGTCATTGTCATAAATCAGCCGCAAATCTTCGAGCCCGTATTTGATCATCGCAATTCTGTCAATGCCCATGCCAAAGGCATAGCCCCAGGCCGAAAGCAAAACCGCTGTATTCCTCGGGGTCTATCCCGCACATCGACTGCACGCGGGGGTGCACCATGCCGCAGCCCAAAATTTCGATCCAGCCCGTGTTGGAGCACACCCTGCATCCCTTGCCGCCGCATTTGGGGCAAGTGGCGTCCATCTCCGCTCCCGGCTCCGTAAAGTAGAACTGATGATGTCTGAATTTTGTCTTCGTGTCTTTGCCAAACAAACTTCTGGCAAAATATTCCAAGCTTCCCTTTAAATCACTCATCGTGATGCCCTTGTCCACAATCAGTCCCTCCATTTGATTAAACAGCGGCGAATGTGTGGCATCTATCTCGTCTTTTCTGTAAACTTTACCCGGCGAAATAATTTTTATCGGCGGTTTGTTTTGAAGCATCGTGCGAATTTGCACCGGCGAGGTCTGCGTGCGCAATAACACATCCTCCGAAATATAAAACGTGTCGTTCATACCCCTTGAGGGGTGGTTTTCGGGGGTGTTTAAATAGTCAAAATTGTATTTGGCAAAGTCAATTTCCGGCCCTTCGGCCACCGAAAATCCGATGGATGCAAAAATCTCCTGAATTTCAAGGGTCGTTTTTGTAATCGGGTGCAGTGTTCCGCTCTCGGGCTTTTTGCCGGGCAGTGTAATGTCGATGGATTCGCTGCCCAATCTGTCCATGAGCGCTTTTTCTTCCAGCATCTGTTTTTTATCGCTCAATTCTTTTTCGATCAATACCTTGACTTCGTTTACCGACTTGCCCACAAGGGGTCGCTCTTCTGCACTCAATTTTCCCATGGAACGCAGCATTTCCGTCAGCGCGCCTTTTTTGCCGAGCATGCGAATGCGCACTTCTTCCAATTGGTTTATTTGCGTCGCATTTTCAATTTTTTCAATGGCTTCCGATTTCAGTTTTTCCAATATTTCTTTCATTCTTTTACCTCGTTTGCTTCAAGTACATTGACAAATGTCTCCATGATTTTTGCCGTCAGTCCCCAAATGTTATAGTCTTCATAAATATAGAACAACACTTCTTCTCTTCGTTGCTTCCAGTGATAGTTTCGTCCGTTTTCAATGCGCTCAAAGGGAAACTCATCGTTGAAAACCACGTCATAACAAATTACGTGGCGTTCGGGCTTTGCCGTGAGAAAAAACGACAGCGGAACAAAAAACACCTCTTCCACTTCGTTTTGATTGAGCTTTAACGTACCTGTATCAAATTGGTGAATATAGCCCACCACAGGAATCACGTTTCGCCCGTATCCGGTTGTCACGGGATTCATCTGGCCCAATATTTCTATTTGATCGCTGTCTATGCCCACTTCTTCTTCTGTCTCGCGCAAGGCTTCGCCCACAATGTCGTCACACTCACACAACCCGCCCGGCAGAGAAATATCCCCCGGCTGAGCGCTGGCACTGAGCCTTCTGCTGCGCACCTCAAATAAAACATGAATTTCGCCCTCTATTTCGCAGAGCAATATCAATACCGCATATTTAATGCCGATGCAAGGCGGCAT
>CALFLU010000034.1 GCA_937880125.1 uncultured Eubacteriaceae bacterium | reverse complement strand
TTGCCCAGCCGATACCCCTCGCCAAAGGCTGCCATCACCGCCAAAACACACACCAACACCGTCACCAAATTTTCCGTTCCCATCTTTTTTCTCCTCCGTTTTCATTTTTTTATGTTCACCCCTCATATAAGGAGGTAAATCCCCATAAAAAAAGGCGCTCTCCGCCTTTTTTCTCGTCGTGCTCTTTATCTTTCCCTTCGTCTCGCTTTTTACCTTGTCCTTCGTCTTGCCCTTTATCCTACCTTCACCTTGCCCCTTTCCTTACCCGCACCATACTCCCCATTTCACCCGATTTCCTTCACCTCAACGCACCTTTTCCCCGTTTTTCGCAAAAAACTGCATTTTTTTCTTGTATCTTTATATTTAGTATGATAAAATAATATGTAAAGACGGAACACACCCGTCTTTTTTTATTTTTCACCCTTATTTTTTTATCTTGATTGCCTTATTCACGTTCTTTCTAATCCGCATATATAGCACGTTGTGCCGCTGTCTGTGCCGATCTGTTCTGAATCATGTTGATATCACCCTGTGTCGCATCTTATCAACCCCACCGCAACTGCGTTTCTATACAAAATTTCATCAATTTTATTTTTTTCTTGTATCTTTATGTTTATTATGATAAAATTTTATTTAAAGACGGAACACATCCGTCTTTTTTCTTTTTTTATCCAACTTTTCCGCAACAAAAAAACACCCCTAAGGGTGCTTTTTTTTGTCATTTAAGTCGACAACTCGCTTTCATCTCTTTTTCGGTTGCCACCCCTCAACCCTGCTCGGCATCGGAGTCTATCACCATTCCCGTCAAATGCGTCATAATGGCAAGATGCACCGCCGCATCGCCGATATCCATGTTTTCCACGCTTTTGCTGCCTCCCATGGCCAACAGCGGCACATGGCAAAAACACTTATCATAGGGCAGCGGTCCCCATCTTTTTACCGCCGCATCATAACCCTCCAAATCAAAAAACGCCATGGCAAAGGCCTCTGTGTTCACCTCTTCCAAAAATGCGTCAAAATCATGGCCGATGCTGTCATAAAACTTATAGCGAAAGTTGACAAATCCCACAAGGCGACCTTCCTCCCAGGTAATTACGTCCGCAAAGGCTGTGACAAATATCGGAATCGACACACCGCCCCGCACATAACCCTGCGCCAGCGCATCCAAATACTCATCGGGGTTGACCATCTTCAAATATCCCCCCATCATCGTGCCAAATCCATGCTGCTGCCAAGCTTCAATCAGCGACGCAGGCAGAAAGTCGCGATACCTTTTCAGCGTTTTTCTGCGCACACGCTGCGCAGGCACAAAATCGTCAAATAATTTTTTCTCCATTTTTCCACCTCTCTGTTTTATTCAATAATCGACTTGCGATATAAATGATAGATATCAATATTTTCTTCTGCAAAACGCTCTTCCAGCGCATCTGCGCCCATTTTTTTTGCATAAGCATACTCAGCTTCCGAAACGGGCACCATCATCAGCCATGCAATATACCTGTCCTCCAAAGCCATCGTCTCCATGCCGTTCCACAAAAAAGGACTTGTCAGCAACACGTGTTTCATCTCGCTTTCAACATACAACCCGACGACGTTTTCGGCAACAAAGCCGGGATAGCACTTCCCCGCATCCATCACCGCATAGGCCGTGGACGCCACCATGTTTTCAAAAACATCCACCTGCACATCGCACGCCCCCACAACCTCCACACGCAGCTTTTTGCCGCCGCTGACCAGGCCGATATCCGTTCCGTTTAGCCCAATCGACGCGCAAGACTGCACCCCCTCTTGCGGCACATTCGCGCACCGCAAAACGGCTATCTCCTTGCCGCCGTCCTCACTTTTGTGCGCGTTGACACCCACCGCCTCACCAAATATCTCCGCAATATACGCCGCAACCGCCTTGTTTGTCTCCATTCTCGCCACTCTCCTCCTGCCACCGCCACATTTGTTTGAATTACCCCCGCGCGCGCCGCCCGCAATGCCAAATTATTGCTTGCCCGCTATGCGCACCCGCATCAAAGCACCTGCGACCCTTTCTTATTTCCCGCCACCCGTTTGCTCTGTTTCTTCCCATGGCATGCAGTGTTATCTGTTAAGAATTTTTTCTATAACCTCTTTTGTATACACATCAAATGTTGTTTCCACTCCACTCAACGACCTCACCCATACATGTCTGTCATTCTTTTTCCATAGTCCTACATAGGCTTCCGGTCCACCAAGTTTGATAACATCCGCAATATTCCATAACTGATTTCCATTCACATCTAAAGCGACAATATTGTGAATCGAATAATCATTTTCCTTCGTAAACATTACCACATACGCCTTATCAAATTCGACCACTTCTTCAATAGGCTCCGGAAACTCAATCTCTCTCCCATTCAGCTTCAACACATTTCCGTCTGCTTCGTATTTCATGGCTATCCACCTACTTTGAAATTGTTTCTAAAATCATTTTCTTCGTATAGACATCAAAGATCGTCTCTATTGCGCTAAACCAATACACGTCCTGTCAGTCTATATTATATCCCCATTTTTCGCAGTCGTATATCTTTTTTTCGCACGCCGCAGCCACAACCGCCGCCGCATTTCTTGATTTTTCTCACTAAATCTGCTAAAATAACAGTTAAAGCTGTTCCGTTGTCGGGGTCATGCCCGTGGAGAATCTGCAGGCCATGCCTGAAGCTTCGCACCGGCAGCTTTTTTTTATCCGCCCCTATAACAACGGCACACATCCGTCTTTTTTATTTTCTTCCCCTA
>CALFLU010000033.1 GCA_937880125.1 uncultured Eubacteriaceae bacterium | reverse complement strand
GACGAGCTTGCCGACAAATTGCAGCAAAACCAGTTTATCAGCCTGGAGAGCCTTGGCGGGCACAATGTTGTTGCAGGCAGCCGTCCTGCCCGTCTGCATGTGCGTTTGAATGTCGCCGCCTATAAAAACTATGCCATGATACAGCAGACGCTTTGCGGTTATTTAGAAAACCGATACCGCATTTTGTTCAGTTACACCACGCCCAAAGAATTAAAAAACCTTAAAGAGCTGCTCGAGGCCGCACAGGTCGATACCTCTTGCGTGATTTTTGTGCAAAGCCCCCTCACCAAAGGCTTTGATTTGTATGAAGCAAAAATTTTGTGCATCTGTGCCGCGGAAATTTTGAAAACACACGCCCCTGCCACCACCAAAAAAAAGACCGCCGACACTGCACGCTTTTTTTCGGATATTGCCGTCGGCGACCATGTGGTGCACGACACCTATGGCATCGGCATTTATCGCGGCACCAACCAAGTGCTCACCGACCATGTGCGCAGGGACTATGTCATCATAGAATATGCCCTGTCTTCCCTTGTTTATGTGCCTTTGGATCAAATGCACAAAGTGCAAAAATATATCGGCAGCAATGAAAGAACCCCCCGACTCAGCCGCCTGGGCAGTGCTGAATGGAGCGACAGCAAGGCCAAAACCCGGCGCGCCATCGAGGAAATGGCAACCGATCTCATTGCGCTTTATTCTGCACGACAGCAAGCGCGCGGCTTTGCCTTTGGCCCCGACAGCGTTTGGCAAAACGAGTTTGAAGAGGCCTTTGCCTATGAAGAAACCGCCGAACAGCTCAAATGCATCGAAGAAATCAAACAAGACATGCAAAGCGCCAAGCCCATGGATCGCCTTTTGTGCGGGGATGTGGGTTACGGCAAAACCGAAGTGGCACAGCGTGCGGTGTTTAAGGCGGTGGACAACGCCAAACAAGCCGCCGTGCTGGTGCCCACCACGGTTCTTGCTCTCCAGCACTATACCAACTTCACCCAACGCTTTTCGGCCTTTCCCATTACCATTGAAATGCTCAGCCGTTTTAAAACCAAAACGCAGCAAAAAAATATTTTAAAGCGCTTGCAAGAGGGGAAAATCGATATCTTAATCGGCACCCATCGTCTGTTGTCCGAGGACGTTTCCTTTAAAGATTTGGGTCTTTTGGTGGTGGACGAAGAACAGCGCTTTGGCGTGGCGCATAAAGAAAAAATCAAAAAGTACAAGGAAAACGTCGATGTTTTGACCCTGACGGCCACACCCATACCGCGCACGCTTCACATGTCCATGATCGGCATTCGCGATATCAGCGTCATTAACGAGCCGCCCCCCAATCGCTTTCCTGTTCTTCCTTTTGTTATGGAATACGACGAGCGCATTTTGCGCAACGCCATCTACCGCGAACTCACCCAGGGCGGACAAATCTATTATATTTACAACAAAGTGCGCGGCATCGAAACCAAAGCCGCTGAGCTTGCAGCCCTGGTGCCCGAAGCGCGCATTGCCTATGCCCACGGACAAATGCGCGAAAGCGCTTTGGAAAAGCTGATGACCGACTTCATTGCCCATAAATATGACATTTTTTTATCCACGACCATTGTGGAAAACGGCCTGGACATTGCCAATGCCAACACGATGATTATCGAAGATGCGCACCGCATCGGTCTGGCACAGCTCTATCAGCTCAAGGGGCGCATCGGCAGAGGTCCCCGTCAAGCCTATGCCTATATCACCTATCCCGCCCAAAAACTGCTTTCCGAAGACGCGCAAAAACGTCTCAAAACCATTCGCGATTTTACGTCCTTTGGCAGCGGATACAAAATTGCCTTGCGCGACTTGCAAATTCGCGGCGCCGGCAACATTCTCGGACTCAGCCAAAGCGGACATTTTGGCGAAGTGGGCTATGAGATGTATGCGCGCATTCTCTCGGAAGTGCTCTCTTCCTCCGTGGGCAAGGAGCCCGAAAAAATCGTCAACACCGAAATTGACCTGCTGATGAATGCTTTTATTCCTCAGGAGTATGTCTCCAACGAAGCGCAGCGCATGGAGCTCTACCAACAAATTGCCGCGCTGTCTTCATCAGCTGAGGCAGCGACTCTGAAAAAATCCCTCACCGACCGCTATGGTCCCTTGCCGCAGCCTGCCGACAATTTGCTGCAAATCGGCTATATCAAAAATTTTGCCCATCAACTGCATATCGAAAAAATCGCCCAGGAACAAACCACCATCAAGTTTCTTCCTGCGCCTTCTTTTGATACTCTGCTACTGCAACCGCTGCACAAAATCTTTCCTTTCCGCATTGTCAAAAGCAAACGAATTGATTATCTTCATTTTGAAAACGATCGTTTTTCTTCGCCGCTCAAATACGTGAAAAAAATTCTCAATGCCATATACACCTTGAAAAATCCTCCCGATGGAGTATAATATTATTTTGTGAATTCAATTGTTCCACACAGAAAGGACACCGCTGTATGAAAAAAATTGGTACGATTTTACTCGTCTGCCTGCTGTTGCTTTCTTTTGCGGCATGCGGCACGCTGAATACCGAAAAAGACGCCACACGTGTGGTTGCCAAAATAGGCGATGGCACCATCACCAAGGCACAATACAATGACTTGCTTGCCTATTACAATGTTGTCTATGCCGTCAATCGCCAAGCCATGCCCACCGGTGCTGAGCTTAAAACCCTGAAACAAAACATCCTCAAGGATTTGGTGAACTTGGAAGCGGAATATCTCGACGCGCAAAAACGCGGATTTACCGTTGCGGAAAGCGTCTATGAAAACAACGTCACCGCCGCCATGAACTATATCGAGCAAAATGTCGATGCCAAATCCATGGAAACTTTTTATAGCGAAAACGGCACAACAAAAGAGGCGCTGCAAGCATTTTTGACTGATTACTACAAAAAAATCGCCTATGCTTCCGAGCTTGAAAATCAGCTGTTCACCATTTTTATGGAAGAAAAAACTTTGCTGGACTCTGAGGTTGCCAAGGTAAACGGCAAACCCATGCCGATGAAAAAATTTCTCTATTACCTGATGAACAGCGCCATCAACGCCTATGTCACAGGACAACAAATCCCCCAAAGTCCCGAAGAAATGCAGGGATATTACAAGCAAATTCTGGATGAATACGCAAAAACCGAAGCCTATTACAACGAAGCCATGTCACAAAAGATATCGTTGTCCGATGAAGAAATTTTAGCAAGACAAGAACAAGTCAATCTTTACTTTAACATGCTCACCCCCGACGAAGAGAGCCGTTCTTCTATTTTGCGGGCATATATTCTCACCACCGAAGACTGGCAGGCATATTCCAAAGAATACGCCACCATGCTCGTTGCCAAAGACAAGCTCACCCAGATTTTTTATGACGAAATGAATATCGGCGAGCCCACAGCCAAAGAAATCGAAGACTATTACAATAAAAACATCGGTGTGACACAAAATGAAACCACCTATGCCAAGCATATCCTCTTTAAAGACACCAACGAGGCCGATGCCAAAATTTGTTCTGATCGCGCCAAGGCAGGCGAAGACTTTGATGCGCTGATTGCAGAATACAAATCCAATCCGGCGGTTATTGAAGCTGCGGATTTGAAGCGCTTTGAAAAAGCCACCATGGTGGAACCCTTTGCCGTAGCGGCACTGTCGCTGTCTGCCGGCGAAGTGAGCAATCCCATCAAAACAGAATTTGGCTATCATGTCATTTATGTCTATGGACCGCCTACACTTCAAGAGGCAACACCGGATATTATCCAAGCCCTTTCAAGTGAAAAACGCACGCAGGAATTGACCAAAAAAGAAGCGACGATTATGAAAAACGCCAAGGTAAAGGCGCCCAAAGAAATCAAAGATATTCTCACGCTCTATTTGGATTCTCTGCATGAAAAATACGATATCAAGACCTATCCTTCTCGTCTGTAAGCAGTCTTTTACAGCCCAGAGTCTGACTTAAACCATGCGATAAACCACACTGCCCGCCAATAAGGCGGGCAGTGTTTTATTCTTTTTTGTTTGTTTTATCGTCTTCTTCCTGCTTTTGCCTCTTTTCGATCAGCCGCGCAAAGCCCACACTTTCTTCTCCGTATTTGCGCCGTATTTCATCCAGCACCGCATCGGCTTTTTCGTACTTTTCTTCTCTGGGGGTTTGCGACGGTTCAAAAAAGCTGATTTGCTCTTCGCCCTCTTCCTCATTGCATAAGTGAATGGCCGTTACATTTAAAAGCCGAATGGGCTTTGACATCTGCCAGCTTTCCGCAATTAAGTCATAGGCGGTTTGATAAATGTCTTTTGTGGAACAAATGCTGTATTTTAATTTTTTCTGCCGCGATATATAGACAAAGTTGTCGTCTTTTATGCCGATTTGCACACCCTTGCAGCGCTTTTGCGCCTCGCGCAGCCGCTGCGCCACAGAATCCGCCAATTTCAGCGTGCCGGTTTTAATCTCCTCTTCGCCCACCAGGCTTTTGGCAAAGGTAATGGAGTTTCCTATGGTTTTGACTTCGTCTTGCTCATAATATTTTTTGACCGCATCGTCTTCGAGCCCGTTGGCATAGCGATAGAGCGTACTGCCTTGCTTGCCGAGAAGTTGCACCAAAAATGCTTCGCTTTGTTTTGCCAAATCCCCAATGGTAAAAATGCGATGTGACTCTAATATTAACCGTGTGGCTTTGCCCACAAAGAGCAGGTTCGACACCCCCATGGGGTGCACCATGCGCGCCACATCATCACGCATAATCACCGTCACCGCATCGGGTTTTTTGTAGTCGCTTCCCAACTTGGCAAAGATTTTGTTAAAGGACACCCCCACAGAAATGGTCAGTCCCGTCTCTTTTTTCACCGTTTGACGAATATCATGGGCCGTTGCCTTAGCGCCGCCAAACAAGTGCATGCTGTGGGTGATGTCGATCCAGGATTCATCGATACCGAATTTTTCCACATAGTCACTGTAACGCACATAAATGGCGTTGACTACTTTGCTGTAATGGGCATATAGCCCGTGGTGCGGCGGCAAAATCAACAAATCCGGACATTTTTTTTGCGCTTGATAGAGTGTTTCCGCTGTTTTGATGCCATATTTTTTGGCTGCCTCATTTTTTGCCAGCACAATGCCGTGGCGGCTTTGGGCATCTCCGCCTACCACCATGGGTCTTTTTTTCGCCTCTTCGTCCAGCGACAGGCTTTCCACGCTTGCGTAAAATCCGTTTAAATCGCAATGCAAAATAACTCTATCCGTTTTTCTCTCCATATTATTATTATATTCCTTTTGTCTGCCGGAAACAATCGTTTAGCCCTTTATGTCGCGCACAGCACTCTGCCATTATGGGCGAAGGTTTTGTTTTTGAAATCATTTGCAAGAAAAAAATGCTTCTTAATCGAGAACAATAATTGATATTTCTTCTATGGTTTTGTATAATTTATAACAAAGTATCTTTTCGGGCATCCCCCCACCTTTTGTGCCCGCAAAATATAACGTTCTTTTATGCGATTTCATAAAGCCCCCCTCGACAAAATTTAGGAGGTAGCCCCTTGCGACAACACAAAAGATTTTTCTTCCTGTTTACCTTATGCTTACTCATCGCATTATCCTTTTTCTTTGCACCCCCTCTTACAGCAGCCGAGGTTCTCTACGTTTCTGCAACCGGCAACGACACAAGCGGCGACGGCACGGCGACAAATCCCTACGCCACCCTTTCCACAGCTGTTTTTAAAGCTTCCGACGGCGCCACCATCTATGTGATGAGTGATATTACCATGTCTTCTTTGGCACGCGTAACCGATAAACATATCACCATCGCCAGCGTGGATGCGGCCAATCCTGTTACCGTTACACGCGCAGATGTTTTTGATACCGCCTATGATAGTGCAAGAGGTACTTATAATCCCGCTCTTTTTGAAGTCACCACAAACGCTTCCACTATTCCTTCCGACAATGCTTCGTCGTTGCGTTTGGAAAATATCATTATTGACGACGGCTTCAAACAGCCCGATACCACCACGGTTACCAACAAGCAAGACGCCATTGTCGCCGCTTACGGCTTGGCCATAGATGCAAGCAGCGGGCGCACCGTCTCAGCCATTTTGGGACCCGGCGCCATCTTGCAAAACCATGGCGGCAACAGTGCCCTTCTTGCCACTGCCTATGGCAAAGCCGTTATGGAATCCGACAGCATCATTCAAGATGCACTTGCCTATCCCTCCTCCTTTACCCCCACAGGGACGGCAGCTTTGATACAAGGCGGCTATCTTCACATGCAGGACGGCTCTTTGATTCACAGCATGGCTAGAGGTGCGGTAAATGTGGAAAGCAAAGGCTCGGCACTCATCGACGGCGAAATCACCGATATTTCCGGCGGCATTGTTGTCAGGGGAAACGCTTTTGGCACCGTGACCTTTGGACCTACGGGCAACGTGCATGACAACACGTTAAATTTTTGGTCTTACGGGCTGATGTATTTTCAGGGAGGTAATGTAGAAATCTACGGAAAAATCAACGACAATTACAGCGGCGGACAAGGCGGCGGCATTCTCTTTGCCAACAACGCGCCTTCTACCGTGAATATGTATGACGGTGCCCAAATCATGCGCAACACCGCAGCCGGCGGCCCCGGCGGCGGCGTATATTTGACCCATGGCACATTTACCATGCACGGCGGCACCATCTCCGACAACACCAGTTCAGGGGAGGGTGGCGGCATTTGGATCAGGCGCGGCGGCCGCTTTATCATGAACGGCGGCACCATTGCCAACAATCTGGCAGGCAATTATGGCGGCGGACTTGCCATTGAAACCAGCTCTTGGGGCGGAGCGGCCTATGCCCAATTCAACGGCGGCACTGTTTCTCAAAACCTCATGGGTCTAGCAAGCGGAACCATCAATCTTTCCAACGATTTGGCTATTACTGCCACACCTGCCGGTCATATCGACAACTATTTGATGCTGACCGATAATGCAACCATTGGCGATTCTGCGGTGTACATGGCCCATGAACAAAAAACCGTCACCGCAAATTTGTTGACCACCAAACTTGCCAATGCGCAGACAAGCAGTATCAACGAACTTTCTGCTGCGGCCACAGCCATGCAGCTGGATACTGTTTTGGCAACTTATTGGACCTACCATGACAGAGAAATCCAACAAACCGTGGGCAACTTAAGCTATGATACGACTCTTCCCGTCTATGCCCTGGTGCAACAAACCGATGCAACCGGCGCACCGATTGCCTCTTCTGCCGTAAAACTCTATAACACCACCGTTGTCGGGGGCAACATTGACATTGATGCGCCGCAGGAATCCTTAAACGGTTCGGCCATCATGCTTGTTCAGCCTGCGACAGATTATGGCACCCTTGTTATCAGCACCACCAAGCCCGTACTCTATGAAGATATTTTGGCAACCGCCTACGATATTCCTTATCAGTTGACCTACACCATTTCAACCGCATTGCAAACACAAATCGATATGGAGGGCGGCTTTGCCTCGGCGCAGCTGAGTCTTCAAGATTCGCTCAAGGCGCCTTTGCAAGTACCGCTTTCTACCTTTGACCCCGACGGATTGTTCAATGCCATTGGCGCCACGGCCAATGCGCTCGTGTATGGACTCAGCGATTATGACAGCACCCAAGGCCAAATGACCACCCCGCTGAGGGCAACACTGCAGGCAAGCGACTTTGCGGTGGGCTCTTCTGCCTATATGAGCGCCGTACTTGCCATTACCACAGGCAACGGCAAGGTTTTTTATATTCCTTCCAATGTGGCAAAAACCGATATGCTCGATGCACTGTCAAAACCTGCCTCGGTTGTGCTCACCGCAACCAAGCAGCTTGACGGCGCACCGCCCGCTGCCAACGCCTTTTCTTTTCAATTGAAAGATGCGGCGCAAACGGTTTTGCAAACTAAGGCCAATGATGCCAACGGCGATGTGATCTTTGATGCGCTGTATTTTAATGTCGTCGGTACCCATACCTACTACATCACCGAACAGGTGGGCAGTGATGCAACGATTGCCTATGACACCACGGTGTATAAAGTGCTCGTCACCGTCACCAAACCCGGCGACTATGCAGCCGAGGTTGTCTATGAAAAAAACGATGCGCCCTATACGGGCAATCTGGCTTTTGCAAACACCACCAAGGCTCCTTCAAGCCCTGAGCCTCCCACCAACGATGAGCCTTTGGCACCCAAAGCCGAAGGCACGTCCCTTATGCCCAAAACCGGAGACATGTCATTGATCGGACTTTGGATTGCCCTGGCTGTTCTTTCCTCGGCGGCAATCGTCCTTTTGTTTATCTGCCGACAAAAACAACGCAATAAAAAATAATTGAAGATATCTTAGGCCCTATAAAAGAAACGAGGGCGTTGCCGTTTGGTCAGCGCCCTCGTTTTTTTAATTATTTTTGCAGTCTTATTTTTTGACAACTTTGATGCCGCTGTCGTAACCGTTGATGTTAAAGACTTCGTAGGTCTCTTCCGTAAAGAAGATGTCGTCTGCAAGGGTTTCCTTTTGAATATAGTCTTTTGCCTGCGCCATGGCTTCTTTTACTTCCTTGGCGCCCGATACATACAAATCAATGCGATCCATGACCTCAAAGCCGCTGTTTTTGCGCAGCTGCTGTACTTTGGACACCACTTCTCGCACCAAGCCTTCATTGAGCAACTCGGGGGTTAGATGCGTATCCAAAATCACAAAGAGGTTTTCTTCGGTTTGCACATTAAAGCCTTCTTTTGCAAAAATGCGAATATCCAACATCTCTTCATTGACGTCAATGACCTCTTCGCCGACTTGTACTTTGAGCACGCCATCTTGTTTGAGCTGTCTCATCCATTCGTTGCCGTCTCCCTTGCCGAGGGCTGCTGCCAGGTCTTTGACCTTTCCGCCCAAGAGCGGACCCGCTTTTTTAAAGTCGGGCTTTAGCTGATAGTTCATAAATTCGCCCAGTTCGTTTTCAAAAACCACTTGGCGCACATTGAGTTCTTCCTTCATCAGCGGAATCAAATCCGACATTTGTTCTTCGTATTGTCCGTCCACATGAATGGCAAGGAGCGGCTGGCGCACTTTGATTTGCGCATCTTCTCTGGCGCTGCGCCCGATGCTCACCAGCGAGCGCACCAGATCCATCTTGGCCTCCAGGGCTTCGTCCAGCATAGTTTCGTCACAGGTGGGATAATCCCCCAGATGCACGCTGGTTTTGCCTGTGAGGGAGCGATAAATTTCTTCCGGCAAATAGGGCGCAAAGGGCGCCGCCAGCAGGCACACACCCACCAGCACTTCGTGCATTGTGTTATAGGCCGCTTTTTTATCATCCCCCAGCTCACTGCGCCAAAATCTTCTGCGGCTTCGGCGCACATACCAGTTGGATAAGTCTTCATTGACAAATTCCTGAATTCTGCGCACCGTGCGCGTCATGTCGTATTCGTCCATGGCCTCGTTGGCGTCTTTAACCAAGTGATTGTATTTGGACAAAATCCATCGGTCGATTTCTTCTCTCTTTTGCGGTTCAATATAAAACTCTTTGGGATCCACTTTATCGGTGTTGGCATAGAGTGCAAAGAAATTATACACATTGCGCAGCGTGTCAAAAAACTTGCTCTGCACGTCTTTGATGCCTTCTACGTCAAACTTTGTCGGTGTCCATACCGGAGATACATGCAGCATATACCAACGCAGGGCATCAGCGCCGTAAATGTCAAACATTTCAAAGGGGTCTACGGTGTTGCCTCTGCTTTTGCTCATTTTTCTGCCCTTTGCGTCCAAAATCAAGTCATTGACCAACACGTTTTTGTAGGGAGACTGCTTCATGACAAAGGAAGAAATGGCAATCAGTGAATAAAACCACCCTCTCGTCTGGTCAATGCCCTCACACACAAAGTCTGCGGGGAACTGGTCTTCAAAAATTTCCTTGTTTTCGAAGGGATAGTGATATTGCGCAAAGGGCATGCTGCCGCTGTCAAACCAGCAGTCAATGACTTCTTTGACACGGCTCATGGCGCTTCCGCACTTGTCGCACTTGATGTGCACATCGTCCACATAGGGGCGGTGCAGTTCAATGTCAAGGCCGATTTCTTCCACGGCTCGATCCCTCAGCTCTTGTCTGGAGCCGATGGCGGTGATTTCGCCGCAGTCGCATTTCCAAATATTGAGCGGTGTGCCCCAGTAGCGGTTTCGACTGATGGCCCAGTCTTTGACATTTTCAATCCAGTTGCCGAATCGCTTTTCACCCACAAAATCCGGAAACCAGTTCACCGAATTGTTGCTGGCAACCAACACATCTTTCAGCGCCGACATTTTGATATACCAACCCGCACGCGCATAATAGAGCAGCGGTGTTTTGCAACGCCAGCAGTGGGGATAGTTGTGCAAGACACGGATTTTTTTGAACAATTTGCCTTCTTTTTTCAGCCAGGCAATGATTTCTTTGTCCGCGTCCATGACAAATTGACCCTTCCAGGGCGTTTCGGTGAACACGCCGTTTTCGTCTACGGGCTGCAGCACGGGCAGGTCATATCGCTGTCCCGTCATATAGTCTTCTTCACCGAAAGCGGGTGCGGTATGCACAATGCCTGTGCCGTCGTCGGTGGTAACATAGTCCGCACAGGTTACATAAAACGCTTTTTTGCCTTCGGGTATTTTTACAAAGGGAATGAGTTGTTCGTATTCCAAATATTCCAAGTCTTTGCCCTTAAACTCGCTGAGCACCTCGGCCGTCTCGCCGAAGAGTTTGCCCATCAGCTCCTTGGCGCAATAGAGCACAATGCCCTTGTTTTTGACGCGCACATAGTCCGCCTCGGGGTGCACGGTGAGCGCCACGTTGGAAATCAGCGTCCAGGGTGTCGTGGTCCAGGCAAGCAAATATTCGTCTTCCTTGCCTTTGACTTTCATGGGTACAATGACCGTATCCGTGGCAATCTCCGCATAGCCCAGTGCCACTTCGTGAGAAGCCAGCCCTGTGCCGCAGCGGCTGCAGTAGGGCATGATTTTGTGCCCTTCATACATATATCCTTCATCAAAAAACTTTTTGAGTATCCACCATTCGGTTTCGATGTAGTCATTTTTCAGCGTGATGTAGGGATCATCCATGTCGATGAAAAATCCCATGCGGTTGGTCATTTCGCGCCAGCGCGACTCATAGGTAAACACCGAATCTCTGCATTTTTCATTAAAGAGACTGATGCCGTATTTTTCGATTTCCGTTTTGCTGTGCAGCCCCAGCTGCTTTTCTACCTCAATTTCCACCGGCAGGCCGTGGGTGTCCCACCCTGCCTTTCGAATCACGCGCTCGCCTTTCATTACATGGTATTTGCAAATACCGTCTTTGATGGTTCGCGATATCACGTGATGAATGCCCGGATTGCCGTTGGCCGTTGGCGGGCCGTCATAAAATACATAATTTTTGCATCCTTCCCGGTTGTCAATACTCTTCTTTAAAATATCAATTTCTTCCCAGTATTTTGCCAGCGCTGCTTCGCTTTGCTTGATGTTGCTGTTGTTTAGGGTTTCAAACGACATAATAACCTCCTGTTAATACACTTTCATTTCCAATAAAAAAACCGTCCCACAAAGGGACGGAGAGACTTCCGCGGTACCACCCAAATTGGTTTGCCAAAAGCAAACCCGCTTGATTCTTTTAACGCCGAGAGGCGTGTGCCCTGCTGATGCTCAGGCACGTGGCTCCAAAGTGATTCGGCAAATGAAACCATGGGCGGCTCTCACCTTTTCCGCTTCTCTGTCATGCTTTTTCTTTGCCCGTCTTTGTCATCGCTTTTATGAACATGTGCTCTATTATCAACGATTCTTTCTTTTCTGTCAAGAGCAAATCGATTTCTTTTTTCGTTATTTCTTGGGTATGACGATGGTTATCGTGATATTGTCCCCGTCTTCCTGCTCGGCATAAAGTGCGCGAACCCCCGTTTTTTTCACGTCCGAAAACGCCTTTTTAATCGTGTTGACATAGATGCGCTTGTCAAAAATATTCGTCACCCGTCGCTTTTTCGGATTGATTGCGGCCTTGCCGTTCATGGCATCGATCATCTCTTCGGTCTGGCGCACATTGAGCCCACGGCGCACGATTTTTTTTGTCGCAGACATGCGCTCGGCAGTGGGCAGTTTCAGCAGCGCTCTGGCATGGCGCTCCGTGAGGTTGTTTTGCTGTAACAGCGAAAGCACCTCTTCGCTCAAATTTAATATGCGCAGTTTGTTGGCAATCGTCGATTGTTTTTTGCCGATGATTTCCGACAATTTTTCCTGTGTCAGGCGGTAGGTGGACAAAAGTTGTTTGTAACCCGCCGCTTCTTCGATAAAATTCAAGTCTTCGCGCTGCACGTTTTCGATCATGCTCAAAAAGGCGGCGTCTTCCTCGCTTGCCTCAAAGATAATGCAGGGCACGCGCCTCAGTCCCACCAACTGCGAGGCACGCAGTCTTCTTTCTCCCGCGATGAGCTCAAATCGACCGCCGCCCGCATGTTTGACGGTGAGCGGCTGAATAATGCCCACCTTGGCAATGGATTCGGCCAATTCGTTGAGGCTGGTTTCGTCAAAATATTTTCGCGGCTGATTTTTATTGGGAACAATCCATTCCACGGGGATCATTTCGGTTCTGTTCGTTTTTGAATTCATTTGTTTTTATCTCCCTGCACCTTGCTTTGTTTCATTTTTTCCATATAGACCATCAGTGCCGATATGTCGGCCGGGGACACACCTGTAATGCGCGAGGCCTGCCCCAGCGATGTCGGGCGTATTTTGTCCAATTTTTCTCTCGCTTCCAATCTCAGGTTTTGAATCTGTTTATAGTCGATGTCCTCGTCTATCTTTTTTTCTTCCATCTTCAAAAACCGCGCCACTTGTTCCTGCTGTTTTTTGATGTAGCCTTCATACTGAATGGATATTTCCACTTGCTGTGCCGTCTTTTTTTCAAGCGACGGTCTGTCCGGGTCTATGGCGCTGCTTCTATTATATGTTATTTCCGGTCTTTTTAGCAATTCATATAATGAAATACTTTCTGTCACCAGCGAAGAAGGAACGGTTTGCAAAAACGCATTTGCCTTCTCCTTGCTGATTTTCGTGCTTTTCAGGCGCTGAATTTCCTTTTCGATATCCTGCTTTTTTTGCAGAAATTTCTCGTATCGCTCCTTGCTGATGAGCCCCTGGGCATATCCGATGTCGCTCAGGCGCATGTCGGCATTGTCTTGGCGCAACAGCAGCCGATATTCCACGCGCGAAGTCATCATGCGATAGGGCTCTGCCGTGCCCTTTGTCACCAAGTCGTCGATAAGCACGCCGATGTAGCCGTCGCTGCGCGATAAAATCAGCGGTTCTTTTTCGTCTATTAAATTGGCGGCGTTGATGCCTGCAATCAACCCTTGCGCCGCGGCCTCTTCATAGCCGGAGGAGCCGTTGATTTGCCCTGCCATAAACAGCCCTTTGATTTGTTTGGTCTCCAGCGACAACTTGAGCTGGTGCGCCTGGATAGCATCGTATTCAATGGCGTAGGCGCTGCGCATGATTTCGGCTTTTTCCAGTCCCGGCACCGTGTGCATCATGGCTTCTTGCACATCTTCGGGCAGGGACGAAGACATGCCCTGCACATATAGTTCATTGGTGTCCAGCCCTTCGGGTTCAATAAAGAGCTGGTGTTTGTCTTTATCCGCAAATCGCACGATTTTGTCTTCAATGCTGGGGCAATAACGCACACCCACCCCTTCGATCATGCCGCTGTACATCGGCGAGCGATGAAGATTTTCAAGGATAATGCGCTTGGTTTCCTCGTTGGTATAAGTCAAATAGCAGGGCACTTGCTCTGCGGTGTCAAAGTCATTTTCAAAGGAAAACGGCTCAATTATTTTGTCGCCGTCTTGGCGTTCCATTTTGGAAAAGTCCACACTTCGCTTGTTGATGCGGGCGGGGGTGCCTGTTTTGAGGCGCATGAGGTGCAGTCCGTGCAGCGTCAGATTTTCGGACAATTTTTCGGAGGCGCTCATGCCGTTTGGCCCGCTTGCATAGGACGTATCGCCGATGATGATTTTTCCCTTTAAATAGGTGCCCGATGCCACAATCACCGCCTTTGCGCCGAATAGTCTGCCCGTTTTTGTGCTTACGCCGTTGACTATGCCGCCTTCTACCAGCAAGCCTTCGGCCTCTTGTTGCATCAGTGTGAGATTTGGTTGGTTTTCCAGCACCTGCTTCATTGCACTTTGGTATCTTTTTTTATCCGCCTGGGCGCGAAGCGAGCGCACGGCATGACCCTTGGCGGTGTTGAGCATTCTACTTTGAATAAAGGTCTTGTCGATATTTTTGCCCATTTCGCCGCCCAGGGCATCGATTTCGCGCACGAGGTGGCCTTTGCCCGTGCCGCCGATGGAGGGGTTGCAGGGCAGCAGTGCCACCGAATCCAAATTCATCGTCAAAAGCAACGTATTTTTTCCTTTTCGTGCACAGGCCAGTGCGGCCTCGCACCCTGCGTGTCCCGCGCCGATTACCACGACGTCATAGGGTTCGATTTTTTTATTTTCCATGATGATATTATTTTCCTAAACAAAAATTCGTAAAAATGCGGTCGATGATGTCTTCTCCCACCGACTGCCCCGTGAGTTGATATAAATATTCCAAACTGTTGCGAATGTCAATTTCGGCCAGGTCCACGACCATGCCCGCCTTTAAATTATCCATCGCCGCCTGCAAGCTTGCCGCCGCCTTGGTCAGCAACTCTTCCTGGCGCGCATTGGCCGACAGCGCGGCACCGAGCACGTCTTCGGTAAAGCCTGCCGCCTGCACGATTTTTTCTTCCAACGCGCCCAGCCCTTCTTTGGTCAGCGCCGAGAGAATCACCGTATCCTCGCCGCTTAGCTTATCGGCTACACTCTTATCAATCTCTATGTCGCTCTTGTTGATGATATCAATCGTTCTTTTCTCTTTTAACAGGGCGCGAATTTCGTCGTCTTGCTTGTCCCATTTTGCACTGCCGTCTGCCACAAACAACACGATATCCGCCTCTTCAATGGCCGCGATACTTCTGGCCACGCCGATTTTTTCGATCATATCTTGCGTCTGTCGAATCCCCGCGGTATCAATGATCAACACGGGGATTTGCCCGATGTTGATGTATTCGCTGATGGTGTCTCTCGTGGTGCCCGCAATGTCGGTGACAATGGCGCGCTCACGGTTGGTCAGGGCATTGAGCAGCATGCTTTTGCCCGCATTGGGCTTGCCCGCAATGGCGATTTTCAGCCCCTCGTTTAATATTTTGCCGCGGGAGGCATTTTTTTGCAGTCTTTGCAGTTTTTCTTCCGCCTTGGCAAGCAGGGCGTAAACAACCTCGTCTTGCGCCTCCTCCACGTCGTATTCGGGGTATTCGATACCCACGCCGATATAGGCCAGTGCATCGGTCAAATACTCTTTGACCTCTCCGATTTCTTCGGATAAATGTCCTTTGAGTCTGTTTTGCGCCGCCTGCAACGAGGCACGGGTCTTGGCATCGATAATGTCCATGACGGCCTCGGCCTGCACCAAATCAATGCGGCCGTTTAAAAACGCCCGCTTCGTAAATTCACCGCCCTCAGCCATGCGCGCGCCGCTTTCCAGCGCCGCCTGCAAAACGGCTTGGGTTGCCACAGGCCCGCCGTGGCAGTTGATTTCCGCAATGTCTTCGCCGGTGTAGCTGTAGGGTGCGCCGTGCTTGCTGACGAGCACTTCGTCAATCATATTTCCCGTACGCACATCCACAATATGCCCGTAGCTTAGCTGTTTGTTTCTCAGCTGAGTAAAGGTTTTGCCTCCGATTCCGCGGTACATTTTTTCCGCTATGGCAAAGGCCTCTTCCCCGCTGATACGCACGATACTGATACCTGAAAGCCCCATGGCCGTGGAGATGGCCGCAATGGTATCCGTGTTGCTTTTCATGTGTATTTTTTGATTCTCTTTTCTTTTTAAAGTGCCTTTCATTGTAACGAAATTATTTCCCGATGTCAATTCTTTCTCTTGGCTGCTTTTGCCTGCGAAAAAAGCCCTTCGCTTGTTTGCGAAGAGCTTTTTCACAACTTTTATGCCATTACTGATATTGAATGAGCAGTGCGTCTACAACATTGAGTCCCTTGCCTTCTTCATAGACAAACACGGGGTTTAGATCCAGCTCTTTCAGCGTGTCTTTGTTTTTGGCCGCATAGTCACTGACTTTGACAATGGTATCTACCAACGCGTCAATGTCCGCAGGCTTGCTGCCTCTGTAGCCGGTGAGCAACTTGTAGGCTTTCAGTTTTTTCAGCATGCTCAGCGCTTCGTCTTTGTTCATCGGTGCAGGGTAGAGCGCCACGTCTTTAAATATTTCCACAAACACGCCGCCGAGTCCCACCAACACCATCGGTCCGAACAGCGCATCGCTGCTGATGCCGATAATGATCTCCGTTCCCTTCGGCGCCATTTCCTGTACCAGCACGCCGTCGATAACCGCCTCCGGCATGTAGGCTTTACAGCTTGCCAAGATGTCGTCAAAGGCCTTGAGCGCCTCTTCTTCAGACTGAATGGACAGTTTCACACCGCCCGCGTCGGTTTTGTGCAAAATATCCGCCGAGCTGACTTTGAGCACGATGGGATAAGAAAATTCTTTTTCCAACAGCGCTTTCAATTCTTCTTTTGTAGCAGCCACCGCTTGTTTGGGAATGGTGATTCCCGCTTCTTGAATGGCTTCTTTGCTGTCGTATTCGCTAAGGGTTACCGTTTGCTTACCGGCGTTGTTCACCGACGGGTAGGCAAAGGACAGCGTGCGTTTTGACGGGTCGTATTGAGAAAATTTAATCAGCTCCGCGATTTGCTTATAGGCTTTTTCGCCGCCGGTGAGCATGGTTATGCCATGGCTCTCCATTTGTTTAATATAGTCGCGGTTTCGGCTGCCTTCAAAAGAAGACACCGCAAAAATCGGTTTTTTGTTCGGCGATTCCTTTACCGCATCGCATGCC
>CALFLU010000032.1 GCA_937880125.1 uncultured Eubacteriaceae bacterium | reverse complement strand
CTTCGGTCAGCTTATCCGACACCTTGAAATGCCGCACATTCGTTTCCACGATTTAAGACACACGGCAGCGACCAATATGCACCAGCTAACAGGCGATTTCTACACGGTAGGCGAGATATTGGGGCATACGCTGAAAGGTATCGGTATGTCGCTTGGTATTTCTACCAACCTTGAAGCTGTTACAGCACAGTATGTTGATGTGCGGATTGAGCGTAAGAAAACGGTACTAGAAACTTACCATAAGGCATTACAGCCACGAAAGCCCAACACAGGAAAAGAAAAAAGAAGTAAAGAAGCAGTTCCTAAAGAGAAAAAGAAAAGCAGCGAAATGGAGCTATGACAGATGTATCTTTTTATAGCTCCACGCTGCTTTTTATATGTTTTTAGGAGTTCCGGGCACCATTAGGGCACCACGGCATACATTTTCCGTGTATAGAGTGTATAACGGAAAACGAGCCGGGCACCACAAATCAGAGCACCACCGGCACCATTTTAGCCGTTATAAGCCAAACCGGGCACCAGAAAAAGGCATAAGAAAACCCGCGTAAACCCTTGATTTACGCGGGATTGTTGTTGGCGGAAGCGGTGGGATTCGAACCCACGAGCCCTTGCGGACTACCGCATTTCGAGTGCGGCTCGTTATGACCACTTCGATACGCTTCCATTTAATAATTATTCAGTTTTTGGAGCAAGTAACATGATTTCGAGTTTCGCACCTTCGACCTCTCGGACAACCCTCCAATATTTATCTTCAACATCAGGTCTCAGATATCCCTCGGAAAAAGGAGAGAACTGATGAAGAGAACAACGGTATTAAATTTTCGGACTTGTCTTGCGAAAACAAGTCAAATCAATGGTTTAGGCTTCTATGTTACCACATAAATACGACGCTTTCGAGTCAGCCCCGTTATGACCACTTCGATACCTCTCCTGATGGTGGTGGAGATGAGGGGATTTGAACCCCTGACCTTACGGATGCGAACCGTACGCTCTCCCAACTGAGCCACACCCCCGTGCAGTATTATAGTAAAAAATATATTACGAAAAGTCAATTGAAAATTTACATAAAATACGTCATAGTAAGAGTAGGGAAAAAATTTTTTGTTACAATCAATGCATTTGGGTGTATAATCTTTTTTAACACAACACCGTCAATCGGCGTTAAATCAATTACACGTGCGATGGTGCTGAAAGGAAACAGAAAATGACAAACCTTCAAGAACAAGCATATTTTTTCTATCATGTTAACGCAGTATTCGACAATGAGGTCTATCAGCAGATGGAGCAATTTGTTCATCACCGCAAAACGACCCGCCTAAAGCACTGCATGTTTGTGGCGTATATCAGCTATAAAATGGGCAAGTATCTCGGGTTGGATTGTGATTATAAAAGTCTGATTCGCGGAGCGATGCTGCATGATTTTTATTTATACCATCGCGACAAAAGCGAAAATGAACAGCAATTTCACAATTTTACACATGCCAAAGCCGCGTTGGAAAATGCAGAGGAGCACTTTGATTTAACGGACAGGGAAAAAGACATCATCAAGAAGCATATGTGGCCGTTGAATATCAAACTGCCCCGATACAAAGAATCTTATCTTGTGTGGCTGGCAGACAAATATTGCTCTATGGCGGAGGTGTCTGCAAGGTTGTTTAGGCGCAGGAAAACGACCTCTGATAAGCTGCCTGCAGTGGTTAGCTATTATAAATAACCTCGTTATCGTGATGAATGGAAAGAACTTTTAAATTGTCGGTACCAAACTGTGCCGGCAATTTTTTTATGGACGCAAAGTCGTTCCAAAAATGCATGGGTATGACAATATTTGGATGCACATTGTCGATAAAATAGCGCAGCCCATAGTCATAGGCATTCTGAAGGCGCGAATCGACAGGGAGAAAAGCGGCATAAATCGACAGACCGCTAAGCTGCGCAATATATTTTTTATACTGTTCTTCCATGGCACGGTTGTTTTCGTCTGTGTCGTCATACCAATGCCACCAGTTCAAGTCACCGCTGTGAAACAGCGTTGTCTCTTTTGTTTCGACGTAAAAGGAGACGCCCAGGTCGGTGGAACCGAAAACCCGAAGTTGAAAATCTTCAAAATCATAGTTATTATTTTCAGAAACAAAAAAGACTTGATCGGTTTTTTGTGTAGCGGTTAATTCAATGTCGTCGCTTAGAATGAAAGTAGCGTCGTAGTGATTAGACAGAGAAAAAATGGTATCCGAAAAGTGATCCCCGTGGGAATGGGAAGCCAAGACATATATTTTTTTCACATCCATTTGAGGCGGCGTACTGATGACATCAAATAAAACGGCGAAGTTATCAAATTCCACAGCAAAACCGCTATGTTGCAAATAAGTGATTTTCATAACGATAGACCTCCTGATTGACTTTATTTGTAAGGGTACTGTATCATATTTTACGTGGAATGAAAAGGTATACCATGCATTTTTTCGAAGGATATAAATGAATAAATATACAGTTTTGCATTGATTTTTTGCGTGAAAATCAATAAACAACAGCAAAAAAGAATTTTTATAGGTATTTTCTGTATGAAATGATAAAATAACAGTTGATTTATGCGGGCAAAATCGTTAAACTGTTTGAGTAATACGAATTGTGAAGGAGAAAAAAATGAAAGCAAAAAAAGTAATTATTATATTGCTGGTACTGATTTTTTCGGTGGCAAGTTTTGCTGCTTGCGGGGGTCAATCGACCAAAACAACAGATGAATCTCTGAAATATATCCAAGACAGAGGCAAGTTGATTATGGGATTGGACGATTCTTTTCCGCCGATGGGCTTTCGCGATGAAAACAATGAAATCGTAGGATTTGATGTGGATGTTGCCAAAGCCGTTGCAGAAAAATTGGGCGTTGAACTCGTGCTGCAACCCATAGACTGGAACGCCAAAGAGCAAGAACTGGCTACAAAAAATATCGACTGCATTTGGAACGGGATGTCTGTGAACGAAGAGCGCAAAAAGAATATGACGCTGTCGGCAGCATACATGGACAACAACATGGCTTTGGTGGTGCGTGCCGATGAAGGCATTGCAACTTTGGCGGACATGAAAGGAAAAAGCCTGGCTTTGCAGGCAGGTTCCAGTGCAATGGACGCGCTTGACGGAAAAGCGGATTTTAAAGCAGAGTTAAAAGAAGTCGTGGAGCTGAAAGACAATGTTCAAGCATTGATGAACTTGGAAACCAAGGCGGTGGATGCGGTGTTGATGGATGATGTGGTTGCACGTTACTACATTGAAACCAACAAGAAACCTTTTGTTATTGTAGACGAAACACTGGCCACAGAAGAATATGCCATTGGATTCAGAAAAGGCGATGAATCGCTGAAGACAGCTGTTGAAGATGCTTTGAAAGAGCTTGCCAAAGAAGGGAAGCTGGCGGAAATCGCGACGAAATGGTTTGGCAGCGACATTACAAAAATTAAATAACACAAACAGGTATGAATAACAATAGGGCTGTATACTTATTTTACAGCCCTATGCTTTTTGAAAAGGATACATTATGGATTTCAGTCAAATGATGCGACCAATGCTGCAAGGAACGGTATTGTCGTTGGAAATATTTTTTCTGACGATTTTGCTTGCCATGCCGCTGGGTCTTTTTGTGGCCTTTGGGCGTATGAGCAAAATCAAAATCATATCGGTGCCAATCAGGTTCTATCAGTTGCTGATGCGCGGCACCCCTTTGATTTTGCAATTGATGTTTGTTTTTTTTGTACCCTACTACATTTTCGGCACACCGTTCAAGAGCCGTTTTACTGCGGCGATTGTTGCATTTGTGTTGAACTATGCGGCGTATTTTGCCGAAATATACCGTGGCGGCATTGAAAGCATCGGCCCGGGGCAATATGAGGCGGCCAAGGTGTTGGGATATTCGAAAATGCAAACTTATACGCGCATTATTATTCCCCAGGTGGTAAAACGAATTTTGCCGCCGATGGGCAATGAGTTTATGACCTTGGTCAAAGACACGGCGCTGGCGCAAACCATCGGCGTGGTGGAACTGTATCGAAACGCCACAAACATCACAAGCAGAACGTCTTCGATAACGCCGCTGATTGTGGCGGGAATCATTTATTTCGTTTTAAATTTTATTGTCGAGAAATTTTTTCTCCGTGCAGAGAAAAAACTGGATTATTATCAATGATGCAGGTGAAGAGATGGCTGTAATTGAGGCAAAAAATATTTATAAAAAATACGGCGATGTGCAGGTGTTGACCGACGTGAGTGTGGACGTCAACGAAGGGGAAGTGGTGGCCGTCATCGGCCCATCGGGTTCGGGAAAATCGACGCTTTTGCGTTGCTTAAATCAATTGACGCAAATTGACTCGGGCAGCATTGAAGTGTGTGGCGAAAAAATGGTTCACACAGAAGAAAACGGCGTTTGCAAGTATGCTGACAAAGCCAAGCTGCATCAAATTCAATTGAAAACCGGACTGGTTTTTCAAAATTTTCAACTGTTTCCTCATTTCAGTGTATTGAAAAATATTATGGATGCACCGGTGCAGGTGTTGAAAATGCCTGAAGAGCAGGTGCGTGAAAAAGCCATGGAAATTTTAGAAAAACTGGATTTAGCCGATAAAAAAGACGTCTATCCTTTTCAGTTGTCCGGAGGGCAAGCCCAGCGTGTTTCCATTGCCAGAGCGCTTGCGCTTTCACCGGCGATGTTGTTTTTTGACGAGCCCACCAGCGCGCTGGATCCCGAACTGACGGTTGAAATATTGCGCGTGATGAAAGATTTGGCAAAAGATAAAATGACAATGATGGTGGTGACCCACGAAATGGCATTTGCCCAAAGTGTGGCCGACAGAGTTATTTTCATGGATAAAGGGGTCGTGGTGGAAGAGGGAAAACCCGAAAAAATATTCACTTCCCCCGACAGCGACCGCGTCAAACAATTTTTGCAATATTTTTCGGAGTAACTTGGTATGGACACATCATCAAAATCAATTACTGCAGCGATTACAGAGAGAATGCAGTGTTGAAATTACAGAGACTTTGATGTAAAATAATATAATAGATTACATCAAAGCAAAGCGAGAGGAAAATTATATGTTAAAAACAAATAAAGATAAATTGGTCATTCAATCTGTGATGGGCGAAATTGCACATCCGCCGCGCAGTGGGGCCTATCGTGTAAACAACCAAGGTCAGCCACTGGTGTTGCCCGGCGTGGGCGGCATTGTCTACAATGTAAAAATCGGCGACAGCGCATTTGGTTGGGAGGGTGACCATATTGAGCCCGGTGTGAGCATCAAAAATCCTGAAGCAAAATACAACGAAGCCTTAAACACGATTTCGTGTGTGGGCAACGAAGCCAAGGTGGTATCAGGAGAGGCCAGCGGTGCTGTGGGCTATGTTTCGGGCACCCATGGTGGCATCGAACATGTGCTGGTTCAGTTTGAACAAAGCGATTTAGAAAAAATGATGATTGGCGATAAAATTCAAATCAAAGCCTGTGGGCAAGGGTTGAAACTTGCAGATCATCCGGATATTAAATGCTTGAATCTTTCTGCCGAATTGTTGGAAAAATGGAATATAACGGCAAAAGACGGCGTTTTGCACGTGCCGGTTTGCACGGTGGTGCCTGCCTATCTCATGGGCTCCGGCGTGGGTTCGGGTTCCATGCACAGCGGGGACTATGACATTATGACATCAGACAGTGAAGCAATGGAAGAATTTGGTGTCGGCAAATTGCGCCTTGGAGATATGGTGATGATTGTCGATCACGACACCCGCTATGGCGTGGCATATCGAAAGGGATTTGTGAGTGTAGGGGTGGTTGTGCATTCTGACTGCATTCAATCGGGACATGGTCCGGGCGTATGTATGCTTTTAACGGGAAAAGCCGAACAGATAAAGCCGGTGATTGACGACGGAGCCAACATTGGCACGTTGCTTGCGAAGAAGTAGAAAAATGATTGAGGACAGAAGATGAAAAAAGGGTTGTTGTATATTCTGATTACCGTAGTGCTTCTTTGGTCGGGTGCTTCATTTGCCGCACAGGACATTACAAAATATTCCGCACAGCTGGGATTAAATGATACGATTATGACTGTGGTGGCAAAAGAAGAATACGGCAGTTTGTTGACCATGGGCAACTTGGCCAATGCATCCGGCGGTGCAGGAAATATGGCGACTCAATATGCACCCGGTGTGCAAAACGAGCAAATATTGATTTTGAAATACAAGTTATACTATTTAGACTATCTTGAGCAACAGCCGCAAGACAACGTCTATGATGAGACGATGCAGCAAGCCGTGACAAAATATCAAGCGGCAAAAGGCATGGAGCAAAATATCGTAATTGACCAGATCCTCATTGATGCGCTCAATGGCGAAAAGCCCGAATATGTGCTTGGAAAAACGGGTGAAGAGATTAAAAAATATCAACTGGTTTTGTATTTTACCGATTACCTCAACGTGTATCCGACAGGCAATTTTGGGGATGTTACCACGACAGCGGTGAGTCAGTATCAAAAAAACAAAGGTCTGCCGCAAAGCGGAAAATTGGACGTTGCCACGCAGGAGGCTTTGGAGCAGGAAGACTATGCCTATAAGATAGGCAAAACCGGCGAAGAAGTTGCTGCCATGCAGCGCATTTTGATTACCCACGGTTATTTGACGGGTGCGGCCAGTGGCACCTTTGACCAAAATACAAAGACGGCAGTGGAAAAATTTCAGACGGAAAAGAACTTGCCCATTACCGGTGAGATGGACAAAGCAACCAGGAGCTTGCTGGAGGCTCTGTAGTTTGAAGAGCGGCAGCATAGAGAGAAAAAATGATTAAGTTTGAAAATGTGTCAAAAACTTATGACGGAAATGAACTTTTCGCACTGAAAAATATTCAATTACATATTGAAAAGGGCGAATTTGTGTTTTTGGTCGGACCGAGCGGTGCGGGAAAAAGCACTTTTCTGCGATTGATACTCAAAGATTTTGATCCCAGCGACGGAAAAATCTTGCTGAATGAAATCAACACAAAAACTCTGAAAAAAGCGGAAGTGCAAAGACTCAGACGCAGAATGGGTGTGGTCTTTCAAGATTTTAAGTTGCTTGAGGGCAAGACCGTTTTTGAAAATGTTGCTTTTGCCATGGAAGTATTGAGGCGCGACTCCAAGACAATCAGAAAACGCGTATTGCAAGTATTGGAAATAGTGGGCTTGGACGGCATGGCCGAGCGCTATCCTGTTGCCATGTCCGGCGGTGAGCGGCAGCGAGTCGCCATTGCAAGAGCCATTATCAACGGGCCGGATATATTGATTTGCGATGAGCCTACGGGAAATTTGGATCCGAGAACGTCCTTTGGCATTATGAAATTATTGGAAAACATTAATAAATTCGGAACGACGATTGTTATGGCGACACACGACAAGCAAGTGGTGGATGCTTTTAACAAGCGCGTGATTATTTTGGATCGCGGTTTGGTGAAAGGCGACAGGCAAGGGGGGTATTTTTATTGAGAACTTTTTTTAACTTTTTTAGAGATGCTTACCACAACATCAAAAGAAATACGCTGATGAGCACGGCCTCCATTGCTTCGGTGGTAGCTGCTTTGATTATTATGGGCATTATTCTTATTTTGGCCATCAACGTAAACTATGTTGTCAAGCAGGTGGAAGAAAGCCTTGAAATGAAGATTTATCTTTCAGACAACATCGCAGACGAACGGGTGAGCGAAATCGGAGAATTTATAAAAGCAACACCCCATGTTGCCACTGTGGAGTATCTTTCCAAAGAAAAAGCATTGGAAGAATTTGCCTCTTGGTTTGGGGAAAACGAAGATAAATTGCTGCAAGGATATGCGCAAAACGGCAACCCGCTGCCGCGCTCTTATGTTGTGAAGGTGGATGATGCCGCTTATTTGGAAAACATCTACGACACCGTCATGGCACAAGAAGGCGTGACGGATGTGGTGTACGGCAAAGAATATGTGGACGTTTTGCTCAGATTTAACAGAGCCATCAACATGGTGAGTTTCGTGATTGTGGTGATTTTGAGTCTCGTGAGTTTGTTTACCATTTACAACACCATTAAGTTGACCATTTATGCGCGTCGCGACGATGTGGAGATTATGAAATATGTCGGGGCAAGCAATGCCTATATTCAAATGCCTTTTATCATTGAGGGCAGTGTGCTGGGACTCATTGGTGCCGGTGCGGCGATTTTGCTGATTCGCGGTGCATACACGATGATTTTGGGAATGATGCAGGTCAATGCCGCACTTCCGCTGAGCACGACGTTGGCGCCCTTTGGTATGGTTATTTATCAGATTGCAATATACTTTTTAATCTACGGCTTTGTGATTGGTGCAGCCGGCAGCCTGATTTCGGTCAGTAAATTTCTGCGTACATCGAGGTGAACAAATGAGACAATTAAAAAAGAAGGCACTTTGTTTGTTGTTGATTGTTGTTTTTCTTATGTCGTCCACGCTGGGCGTGTTGGCAGAAACCAACAAAGAAAAATTGGATCGTATTAAAAACGATATTGCGATAACGCAAGATAAAATCAATCAGCTGAAGGGCAATATCAATGCCATTACCGCTGAGGCAAAAAAAATTGACAATGCCATTGATCAAATGGAAGCGCAAATCGCTGATATCAATGCACAAATCAAGCAAACGCAGATTAATTTGGAAAAGACCATGCAAGAATTGAAGATTGCGGAAGACAAACGCATTGAGCACAAGAAAGTTGCCGATGAGCGCATTCAAGTGATGTATATGTACGGAAATATGGACTATGCGCAGATATTGTTTTCCTCTGAAAGCATTGCGGATTTAATCAGCCGCATTGATGCCATTAAAGTATTGATGGATTTTGATAAAGGCATATTTGACGAGCTGTTGCGCATTGAAAACGAAATTGCATTAAAAAAGCAACAAATAGAACAAGATAAATTGGCATTGGAGGCATATAAGCAAGATATTAAAAATGCGCGTGACGCCCAGGTGGCGGTGCGTGCGGACAAACAAAAACTGATGGATCAGATGTTTAACGACAAGGGCGCATTAGAGAAAATTTTGGCACAGGAAGAGGCGGATGCCGCTGCGGTGCAAAGATTGATCATTGCGGAATCTGTGGGCAAAGACAAGGATTATCAGAATGTAAAAGGGCGCTATATGTGGCCGACTCCCAGTTGTCTGTGGATCAGCAGTCCCTTTGGATATAGAATCCACCCCGTATACGGCGTCAGGCGTTTTCATGCGGGTATTGATATTCCCGCGAGCATGGGTGCCAAAATTGTAGCACCCGGAAACGGCGTAGTGATTTTGGCAAGGAGTTTCGGCGGGTATGGAAATTGTATTATCATTGATATGGGCGGCGGTGTTACGATGGTGTTTGGCCATTTGAGCAGGTATGCCGTATCCCAGGGGCAGATTGTAACCATGGGTCAGGTAATTGGCTATATCGGTTCCACCGGCGTATCTACCGGGCCGCATCTGCACTTTGAGGTACGAGAAAACGGAAATGTGGTAAACCCCGTAGGATGGGTTTTGAAGTAATAAAAAAACCGATGCAATTGCATCGGTTTTTTTATTGTGTAAAGGATTGTTCCAATAATGCGGGATTTTTCAGCAGTTTTTCTACGGTTTGAAACGCTTTGGCCATGGTGTAGCCGTCGCAGATGCGTTCGTCAATGACATAGGCAACCGATATGGTTCGCTTTGCGGTAAATTCGTTTTGTGCAAGTCCCGCACGCGTAATGGTTTTGCCGATTCCGGCAAATACGCTGCAGGTGCCAAAGTTATAGAGATGATGAAAAACACGATCGAGTTTAATCGATTTTACGTAGGTAATAAACATACTGCAATGAAAAGGGCTGGCATTGATAACGGCTTTGGGCAGCATGTTGTGTGCATCTGCAAATTTGCAGAGCCCCACGCCAAAGCGAATCAGCCCATTGGGCAGTTTGTTGAAAAACTTTGCCAGCGAGTCGGTTTCGTTTTCGTTGTCGGTCATCATATTCTTCTTGATTTCGGTTTCCACGGTTTCGTGAATTTGTTGTAACGTTTCATTGCCCGTAAACACCAGCTTGATGGCTGTTTCGTCTGCCGTTGCATTCAGCCGTTTTTTGATGACAAAGGCAATGTGAATCTCTTCGCGTGCATAGAGTCTGCGATTGACGATAAAACGGTTGATTTGCGGATGCTCTTTGAGCATACGGACATAGCAGGCAATAAACAGTGAAAGAAAGGTCATACCGGAAGGATTGTTATGCTGCGACTTTAAATAATCGGTCAAAATATCGGCATCAAAAGTGTGCTCATAAAGTACTTGCGACTCTGCGCGGGTGGGCATAATATTTGCCATCACGCGAAAAAAAGGGTCACTTGGGCGCGTGTAGGTGCCATCGGTTCTTTTGTTAAACATAACAGTCAGTCCTCAAGAATCGGTTTATTTACTCTAATCAAAGATTATAGTTTTTTTGTTAACAAAAGTAAAGGAATACTTAAGAAAATCGGATATTTAAAGAGATTCTTTGCAATCGGTTCATCCTGTGGTAAAATATTTGTTATTACGTTTATAGAGGTAGGTTATGATAAAAAAATATGATGGTGGAGTATTTTTGGTTGAGGGGCAAATTATTTCACAAAATTCACCACAGGCAAAAGCCTTCGATAGAGAAAAGGGAAAAGAGCAAACCATTTCCTATGAGATTTTAAAACAGCATAATGCCGGAGCCGATATGCAACATCTGCGCTTGTCCTTTGATGCACTGGCATCTCACGACATTACTTATGTGGGGATTATACAAACGGCAAGAGCAAGCGGACTGGAAAAATTTGCGAAACCCTATGTGTTAACAAATTGTCACAACAGCCTGTGTGCCGTGGGAGGCACCATCAACGAAGACGATCATATTTTTGGTTTGAGCGCCGCAAAAAAATACGGCGGCATTTATGTGCCGGCGCATCAAGCCGTAATTCATCAATATATGCGAGAAGCGTTTGCATCCTGCGGAAAGATGATTATGGGATCAGACAGCCACACGCGCTATGGCGCTTTGGGCACCATGGCAGCGGGAGAAGGCGGAGGGGAAATAGCCAAGCAGCTGCTTGATAAGACCTACGACATTGATTATCCGAAAGTGGTTTGTGTTTATTTAACCGGTCGCGTGGGTTATGGTGTCGGGCCGCATGATGTGGCTTTAGAGATTATCAAAGAGACATTCGCCGACGGATATGTCAAAAATGCGGTGATGGAATTTGTGGGCGAGGGCATAGATGACCTCAGTGCAGAATACCGCATCGGCATTGATGTAATGACAACGGAGACAACCTGCCTTAGCTCTATTTGGGCAACGGATGATAAAATAAAAGACTATCTCACTTTGCACGGAAGAAAAGAGGATTTTGCACCGCTGTCACCTAAAGAAGGTGCGTATTATGACGGGTGTATTGTCGTGGATTTGTCGAAAATCAAACCGAATATTGCTTTGCCTTTTCACCCGTCCAATGTGTACAGCATTGCTGAATTGAAGAGCAATTTGGAAGATATTCTTGTGTTGACGGAAAAGAAATGGAGAGAGGAGCTGGGTGAAGAAATCGGCTTTTCTTTGAAAGATAAAATATCGGGAGGCAATTTGCATTGCACGCAGGCGGTGATTGCGGGGTGTGCCGGCGGGTTGTATGAAAATATCGTTGCCGCAGCAGATATATTAAAGAAAAAGGATATCGGCAACGATGCATTTTCTCTTAGCGTATATCCGGCAAGCCAGCCTGTTATGCATGCTTTGAGCAGTCAGGGTGTTGCAGATACACTGATGCTTAGCGGAGCCACTATTCGCACGGCATTTTGCGGGCCGTGTTTTGGCGCGGGAGATGTGCCGCACCATCAGGGGCTTTCGGTTCGTCATACGACACGAAATTTCCAAAACAGAGAAGGAAGCAAGCCCACTGACGGACAATATGCGGCGGTGGCATTGATGGATGCAAGGAGCATTGCCGCTACGGCGATGAATAAGGGTGTGTTGACCGCAGCAGACGAAATTGAGGTTGATTATACCGTGCCGCAATATAACTATAACAGTGAAATATATCGCCGCAGAGTCTATAACGGTTGGGGCAATGCGCAGCCCCAAGAAGAACTGATTTTTGGCCCGAATATTGCCGATTGGCCCGCATTGCCGCCTTTGGGTGAGTCGATGTTGCTCAAAGTAGTGTCGGTAATTATGGATCCGGTAACGACGACAGATGAGTTGATTCCTTCGGGAGAAATTTCTTCATTGCGCTCAAATCCGTTGAAACTGGCAGAATATACGCTTTCGCGCAAAGACAAAAATTACGTACAGCGGGCAAAGGATGTTCAAAAAATGGAACAGCTTCGCCAAAACGGGCAATACTCGGAAGAGATAGGTCAGTATCTTGCCACATTAAAAAAGCAATGGCATTTGAAGGAAGAAGATATACTAAATATCCCTGTTGCCAGCACCATTTTTGCCGTAAAACCGGGGGATGGATCGGCCAGAGAACAAGCTGCTTCATCGCAGCGGGTTTTGGGTGCCGGTGCCAATATTGCGGCCTCTTATGCTACGAAAAGATATCGCTCCAATCTGATTAACTGGGGAATGATTCCTTTTGTTTACGATGGAGAGAGAGTCTTTTGCGTAGGGGAGTGGCTGTATATACCTGATATCAGAACACACCTGCAAAACGGAGATGAAACCGTTGATGCATATATTTTAAGGCAGGATGGAGCCGAGAAAATTCAGCTGCATACAGGCGAATTGACTGCGGACGAGCGCGCGATTTTGCTGGCGGGATGTTTGATGAATTATTACAAAAGCAAATAAATAATGGCATCTTTTGAAAACTGTGATATAATGGCTAAGTCATTTTAGGGAAGTGAATAGTATTTATGAAAGATTATTACGAAGAAAATATGTCTGAAACTGAAAAAGCAGACCGACAAAGCGCAGCCGGCAAGACGGTACGCTATGCGCCACAAAGACAACAGGGTGGGGCAGAGGATGCAAGAGCACGTGCAAGAAGGAAAAGAAAAGTACCGTTGTTGCAACGAAAATGGTTTAAGCGATTGCTCACGGTGGTGCTGCTGTTAGGCGTTTTTGCCGTGGTGGGGATAGGATATTTCAATAAACTGGCCGGAGGCAAGGTAGCAGCCCGCACAGAAGACAAATTCCTCAATAAAGTCAATGCGTCAAAGGGACTGAGTGCATCAGAACACTTTGATAAAAATACAATTAATATATTGGTGTTTGGTGTGGACAGAGATGAAGGCAGGGAAGAAAGCGGAAAGTTTGGCAGTATCTACCGTCCCGATACCATTGTGCTGACGAGCATTAACTTGGAAAAACAAAGCATTACAATGACATCAATACCGCGAGATACCTATGTGCCCTTGTACGGCAATCGCAGCAAAACGAAAATCAATGCCACAATGTACTATGGCTCAATCTACGGCAAAACCGGTACGGTTTTTGATAAAGGGGTAGATTGCCTGCAACAAACCGTCAGCGCGCTTTTCGGCGGTGTGCCCATAGACTATTATGTTGGCGTTGACATGGATACGGTGATTGACATCGTAGATGCCATGGGCGGCGTAAAATATGACGTACCCTATAATTTGTATTACAAAGGCAAAATTATGATTCCCAAGGGGGAACAAGTCTTGGACGGATATCATTTCCTGTTTTTTGCGCGTGACAGAGAAAATTCCGGAGACGACATTGCGCGAGTGGGCATGCAGCAAAAATTACTGAAAACATTGTTTGAGCAATTTAAGGAATCAAATAAGCTCATGTCGGTTCCTAAGATCTATAATTCCTTGAAAGATGATATCTTTACAAATATGGAATTTGATAAAATTGTCGCTCTGGCAGCGGGCATCAAAGATGTTAAAGCGGAAAATATCAAAACCTATACTTTCCCCGGAACTTATGGCAGCAGAGATGGTTTGTCGATGTGGATTATCAGTCAATCCAGACGTGTTACATTGATTAAGGAATTGTTTGGCATCGATGCAAAAGCCTGGCCGCAAGAACCTGCAGTAATCGGCAATTGATTATAGGCCGACATAAGAACAAGGATAGCCTAGACAGATAAAAATTTTATTGTATATAATAAAAAAAACCGCTCAAAGAGCGGTTTTTTTTAGACATCCGTTTCTGTTAGCGTTTCGGCCAAACCAAACCACTTGTCCTCACAGGTGTCCAATGCCTCTTTAGCCCGGGTATAAGCTGCAAGGATTTGAGCACTGTTTGGGGTTTGGTAAAAATCAGGTGCGCACATCTGCTCCTCCATTTGGGCAATCGCATTTTCCAATTCGTGAATTTCGCTTTCCAGGCCTGCCAATTCTTTTTGTGTTTTTTTCTTGATATTGTCTTGCGAGGCTCTTGGTCGTCGCTCTTTTTTTTCATAAGTTCGTTCGTTGCTAGATAAAGCTGCTTTTTCTGCCTTGCGCTGAAGGTAGTAGGTATAATTGCCGTCATAGGCGCGAAGAGTATTGTCTTCAAAAACAAGCAGGTTGTCGCAGACATTGTTCAGAAAATATCGATCGTGAGAGACCATTACCAACGTGCCTGCGTAGGCATTCAACGCTTTTTCCAAAGCGTCCATGGAAGAGATATCCAAATGATTGGTGGGCTCATCAAGAAGCAAAAGATTGGCTTTTTTCAGCAGCGTTTTCAGCAGACTCAGCCTACTCTTTTCTCCGCCCGACAACACAGAAATCGGTTTATAAACATCCTCTGCGGTGAAGAGAAAACTCGCAAGATAGCTGCGTGCTTCGTCCAGGGTAAAGGAATGATCTTCAAGGAACAATATTTCATCCAAAACGGTTTCATGTTGAAAAGAAAAAAGTTGCTCATAAAAGGCGGTTTTTACATGATAGCCTATATTGACTTCGCCTGAAAAAGAATTGTCCAGCCCGCTGATAATACGCAGCAACGTGGACTTGCCAATTCCGTTTGCGCCGAAAATTCCTACCTTTTGGCCGCGATAGACAGTGTGTGAAAAATCGCGGATAATTTGTCGGTCATCAAAGGATTTTGAAAGGTTGTTTAGTTCCAATACAACTTTTCCGGAACGCGGCGGTGGGGGAAGGGCAATGTGCACGTTGCGCGCCGGTGCGTTTGGTTTTTGAAGACGCTGCATTTTGTTCAATGCCTTTTGTCGACTCTCAGCTTGCTGAATGCTTTTTTCTCGGTTGAATTGCCGAAAACGTGCAATGATTTCCTCTTGTCGCGCGATTTCTTTTTGTTGTTGCGCATAGTGCGCCTGCTCCTCTGCTTGTCGCTGCGCCTTTTGCTTGGTATATTCGGTGTAGCCGCCCTTGTAGGCGTAGAGTTGACGGTTTTCGATTTCGAAAATTTTTTCGGCAATGCTGTCTAAAAAATATCGGTCATGAGAGATGATTAAAACCGTGCCTGCATAGTCTTTTAAATAGTTTTCCATCCAGGCAATGGAGGAGATATCAAAGAAATTTGTGGGTTCGTCAAGAAGCAGCAAATCGGGTTTTTCCAACAGGAGTTTGGCAAAAGCCACCTTGTTTTGCTGTCCGCCGCTAAAGGTGCTGACAGGGCGCACAAGTTCCTCTTGCGAAAACCCGAATCCGTTTAATATTCCTCGAATCCATGAATGATAGCTGTAACCACCCTTCTCTTCGTAGGCTTCCATTAAGTGCGCATAATTTTCCAACAATTTGTCGGTGTGCTCTGCAGGTGTTGCCAAAGCGGCTATTTTTTGTTGCATATCCTGCAAGGCAAGTTCCATGTCGCACAAAGGCCTAAAAACGGACAGCAAATTGTCGTAGGCATTTAGGTCCATATCCAACAGCGGCATTTGTGAAAGAAGTCCGATTTTGATTTGATTGGGCAGTGTCAGCGTGCCTGAAGTCGGAGAAAGTCGGCTTGCAATCAGTGAAAACAACGTTGTCTTGCCAGTGCCGTTTCTGCCTACAATGCCTATTTTTTCGTTTTCGCGTACAGAAAAAGAGACATTATGCAAAATGTCCTCGGCACCGTATGAAAATGATAAATTGCTTGCCGTAATCAACATAGCGCGAATCCTTAAATTTTTATTTACAACATTACGTTTTGCTATTATAATACAAATTGTTAAATATAAAACAATGTAGCGGATGTATGCTTTTTATATTATATATAAATTGCGTTGTTTTTTGTATAAAATCACGGAAAAAGAAAAGATTTTAAAATATTTGAGGAGGAAACCTATGCAGACCTTTGCGGCAAATGCACCGATGCCCGTTGTCAGGCGGCTGCCAAAATATCACAAATATCTGAAAGAACTGCTTGAAGAAGGTGTCACAAAGATTTCTTCAAAAGAGCTGTCACTGCGCATGGGTTCTACTGCGTCGCAAATACGGCAAGATTTAAATTACTTCGGCGGATTTGGTCAACAAGGATACGGCTACAACGTATCAGAGTTGATTGTTGCCATAGAAGACATTTTGTCGATTCACGAAGTGTATCGATGTATTATTATCGGCGCGGGCAACTTGGGTAAAGCGATTCGAAATTATATTGCAAATTTAGACGGGAACGCCAAAATACTTGCAATGTTTGATGTGGACGCATCAAAAACACAGGAAAAAGAAGGACAACTGCCTGTCTACCACACCAGCCGATTAAAAGAGTACATGCGTGGTCACGAAGTGGATGTGGCAATTCTTTGCGTGCCAAAGTCTTCAGGTGTGCGTGCGGCAGAGGAAGTAATCGGCGGCGGAATTCGTGCGATTTGGAATTTTACCACGGCGGATTTGCCGCAAACAGAGGGGATTGTCATTGAGAATGTGGCAATCAATGAGAGTTTTTATGTATTAACTTATTTGTTGTCGGAAAAGATGCAAAATAAAACTTGACAACAAAATCGAGTAATGGTAAATTAAAAAAAATGACAATGGCGTCAACAAAATTTATTTTGTTGACGTTTTTTTGTTGATAGAGGAGGCAGCTATGAAAGACGTTTATACCAAAGAAGATGTGCTGAGAAAAGCCGACGAATTGGACGTGGAATTTATCCATCTTCAATTCACGGATTTATTGGGTACATTCAAAAACCTTTCTATTACTCATTCGCAACTGGAAAAGGCACTGAATAATGAGATTATGTTTGACGGATCCTCCATTGACGGCTTTGTTCGAATCGAAGAAAGCGACATGTATTTAAGACCTGACCTTGCAACTTTTGAAGTCTATCCCTGGAAACCGCACGTGGGACAAGAAGCCCGGTTGATTTGTGATGTATATAACTCTGATGATACACCCTTTGAAGGATGCCCCAGAAACATATTAAAAAAAGAAGTCAAAAAAGCGGAAGAAATGGGCTATAAGATGTATGTGGGGCCGGAATGTGAATTCTTTTTGTTTCATTTGGACGAAAGTGGAAGAGCCACCCTTAGGACAAATGATGAAGCAGGATATTTTTCACTGGCTCCCGTGGACTTAGGGGAGGCCGCTCGTCGTGACATGGTGCTCACACTGCAGCAAATGGGTTTTGAAATTGAAGCTTCACACCATGAGGTGGCACCGGGCCAGCACGAAATTGACTTTAAATATGCCGATGCATTGACTGCGGCGGATGATATTATGACATTTAAGATGGTTGTGCGCATTATTGCACAACGACATGGTTTGCATGCCACGTTTATGCCAAAGCCTGTCTATGGCATAGCCGGCTCAGGAATGCATGTGAACCAATCTCTGTTTCGCGGAGATGAGAATGCTTTCTTTGACCCGACAGGCGAAAACCAGCTGAGCAAAGAAGCTTATCACTACATTGCGGGGTTGTTGAAGTATGCCCGACCCATGGCGGCGATTTCAAATCCCATTGTCAATTCCTACAAACGGCTTGTTATGGGCTATGAAGCACCGGTCTATGTGGCATGGTCCTTAAAAAACCGCAGTCCGCTGATTCGCGTTCCGGGCAAACGCGGAGCCAGTACGCGCATAGAGCTGAGAAATCCCGATCCTTCCGCCAATCCGTATTTGACCCTGGCGGCAAATCTGGCAGCGGGGCTTGAGGGAATAAAAAATGAATGGACTCCTCCACCGGCAGAGATGTCGAATTTGTACGAAATGAGCCCGTCCGAAAGAGAAAAGCGAGGAATTAAAAATCTTCCGGGAACGCTGTATGAAGCTGTGGGCGAGCTGGAAAAATGTGAGTTTTTGTTGGACGTGCTCGGTCCGCATGCACGTGAAAAATATATCCATGCAAAAAAGACGGAATGGGATGATTATCGCATGCGCATCAGTCAATGGGAGTTAGATACCTATCTCAACTCGATTTGATCGGTTTTGATTGAAATACAATAAATCTCCGATCTGCACACTGAAAATGGTGTATTTCGGGGATTTTTGTTGTGTAAACGTAAAACATTTTAAAAAAATCAGAATATTTAAAATTTTGCTTGCAATACATTTTTCCCATGCTATAATGATAAGAAAATTATTCGAAATGAAAAGGAAGGATTTTATTATGGACATGAAAGTAACCGTAAACAAAAACAGGAAAGAAAAACCCGTATGGGATGATTGTGGATTTTGCAAATACTACTCGGATCACATGTTTGTTATGGAATATGACGATTCGAAAGGGTGGTTTAACGCGCAGATTAAAAAGTATGGCCAATTCCTAATTGATCCTTCCGCACTCGTTTTTCATTATGGACAGGCCGTTTTTGAAGGGATGAAAGCCTTTTACGGCGTTGACGGCAAAATCCGGTTGTTCAGACCGGAGATGAACTTAGAGAGAATGAACAAAACACAAGAACGTTTGGCAATGCCGGAGTTTGACAGTGAGTTCGTTTTAGACGCCATCAAAAAACTCGTAAACATCGACAAAGATTGGGTTCCGCCGGTAGAAGGAATGGCAATGTATATTCGACCGTTTTCGATTGCGACGGGCACAACACTGGGCGTAAAACGCTCCGACAAATATAAAATGTTTGTAATTCTCTCACCGGTGGGTGCTTACTACC
>CALFLU010000031.1 GCA_937880125.1 uncultured Eubacteriaceae bacterium | reverse complement strand
TTGTCATAAATGACCTTTTGGGCATTGACTTCAAACGCAAACTTCTGTGCCGTCTGCACGGCTTTTTCCATTTGTTCCTGGCGCACCGTAAAAGAAATATCGTTGATGTTTTGTCGATTGACATTTTGTACGATCATATCTATTTTCACGTCTTCAGCCGTGAGCAGGCTAAAAAGTTTAAAGGCGATTCCCGGCTTGTCGGGCAGTTCCAAAATAGATATCTTGGCGATATCGTCATCTAAAAAAATGCTTTGTATGGACGAACGTTTTGTAATCATGGCATTGCTCCTATTCAATTACTCTTGCGAAAAAGATATTTTCGCAGATTTTAGTGGTTTCATTTTCAATTTTTAAGGCAACCGATGAGGCAATTTCTTCTGTGAAGAAAAACAGGTTTCCCTTTTGGTAAATGGCATCTTTTTTCTCGACATATTTGTCTACGCAGTCAAAGACCGATGAAAATTGCGCGCTGTTTTCGACACGGAATCGAAAATAATATTTGCCGCGAAATTCATCCATACCGCCGTTGCGAATGGGGTTGGAAAAATCTGCCTCAATGGGAGATTTCTTTTCCAAGATATAAATAATATCGCCTACCACCGCATTGGCCGTGGGGTTTTGACCGGCCCCTTTGCCGGAAACTTTGATTTCGCCGATGATGTTGCCGTTTAAGATAATGACATTATATTCATTGTTGACAACAGCCAGCTCGGTGGACTCTTTAATGAGTGCAGGGGCAACAGCGGTATAATATTTGTCGCCTTTTAAAAAGGATTGCGCCACATATTTAAGCACATATCCGTTCATGCGCGTCATTTCGATATCCGCGGCGGCAATAGAGGTAATGCCCCGTTTGTAGATATTCTCGTCTTTGATAATGTGGTTGTAGGCCAAAGAAGAGAGAATCGAAAGTTTTCGACTGACATCAAAGCCCATGACATCGGCAGTGGGGTCTGCCTCGGCAAAGCCCATTTGCTGCGCAACTTTGAGTGCATCGTCAAAAGAAGAGCGATGCTGGCTCATTTGTGATAAAATAAAATTTGTCGTACCGTTCAAAATGCCCGTGACGTTGTTGATGCGATTGATTTTCAATAACTGCTGCATCGTGTCAATGATGGGAATACCCCCGCCCACACTGGCCTCAAACATCAGCGAAACATTGTTTTCTTTGGCGGTTGACAACAAAAGTGCCATATTGTCCGAAATTATTTGTTTGTTGGCGGTGACCACATGTTTTTTATTGTTCAGCGCCCTTAAAACATATTTCAATTCGGGCTCGCCGCCACCCATGACGGCGACGACAATATCAATGGTATTGTCCAGCAAAATATCGTCCGGATCCGTTGTCAAAAGCGAATAATCCAAGTCATTGCCGCGATCTTTATTCGTATCCGTTACCAGTATTTTTACAATTTGGGGCGCGTCGGCTTCTGTCTGAAAATAATATCCTTTTTCGTTGTTGATAATATTGTAGACACCTTTTCCAACCGTCCCCAGACCAAGCAATCCGATTTTTATAACAAACACCCTTTCTAAAAAATGTTTCTAAAATAAAAACATTTGTATTTACAATGCAAACATAATAACATATAATACAACCATGCGCAAGTTTTATTTTCAAGAAAGGAATTTATTTCATGGACTACATCAGCACAAGAGGCAAAGGCGGCTCTATAGGCCCTGCAGAGGCACTCATCAAAGGCATTGCCGATGACGGAGGGCTGTTTGTTCCCGCCCAAACCGATATCGTCTTTGACATACAAAAGCTTATCGACAAGCAATATACTTTAGCGGCGGCCGATATCTTAGAACCTTATTTTTCGTCCGACGGCATTGACGTCACAAAATGTGCACAGGCAGCGTACAATGAAGATAACTTCTATACCACACCGCCGGTGGCACTGAGCTATACAGACAGCAAAATCTTTTTAGAACTCTATCACGGCAAAACCGCAGCGTTTAAGGATATGGCGCTTTCCGTGTTGCCGCATCTGATGGCCGAAGCACTGCGAGTAAAAGATATTCAACAAAGGATTATGATTCTCACCGCCACCAGCGGGGATACCGGCAAAAGCGCACTGGAAGCCTTTGCCGATCAGCCCAATATCGACATTGTGGTCTTCTATCCCGACCAAGGGGTCAGCGCCGTACAAAAGAGACATATGCAGTCGCAAAAAGGCGATAATGTGCACGTGTTCGGCATTCGCGGCAACTTTGACGATGCGCAAAGCGCAGTGAAGAAAGCCTTTGACAGCAAAGAAGTCAAACAAACAGCGCGCAAGCACAGCGTGATGTTGTCTTCGGCCAACTCCATCAACATCGGACGCCTGTTTCCCCAGACAATTTATTATTGGTGGGCTTACGGGCAACTGATAGGCGATCAAAAAATCAAGCCCGGAGAAAAGGTCAACTTTTGTGTGCCCACAGGCAACTTCGGCAATATTTTGGCAGGCTATTACGCCTCTCTTGCGGGGCTGCCGGTAAATCGATTTATCTGTGCGTCCAATGAAAATAACGTATTAACAGACTTCATTAACAGCGGTGCCTATGACAAAAACAGAACCTTCAAAAAGACGATTTCGCCGTCCATGGACATTTTGATCTCATCAAACCTCGAGCGACTGCTCTTTCATCTCAGCGAAAACAACGCAGCATATGTTGCCGATTTAATGCAGCAATTGGCCGCAAACGGCGTTTATGAAGTCAATGATTCGATCAAAAAAGCACTGCAAAGCAAGTTCTATGGGGACTATGCTAAAGAGGCGGACATAAAAAAGATGATTCACAAAACCTTCGAACAAGAAAACTATCTCATCGATACCCACACGGCAGCAGCGGCACATGTTTATGAACGCTATCAACGGCAAACAGGCGACAGCACCCCCACGGTGATTTTATCCACCGCCAATGCCTACAAATTTGCCGACAACGTGTTAAGCGCCATTGCAGGACAAGACAGCGACAGTTTTGAGGCGCTGAGAGAGTTGGAAAAAGTCACAAAAGTGCCGATGCACCCCGCGCTTAAAAAGATCGAGGAAGCAAAATTGCTGCATACACAAGTTTGCGATAAAGAAGAGATAATTCCTTTGATCGAAAATTTGCTGAAGGAGGGCAAGTAAAATGTTTCAAGTAAAAGTCCCTGCCAGCACGGCAAATTTAGGATGCGGATTTGACAGTTTGGGCATCGGTTTTCAGATGTATAATACCTTTACCTTTCGTCCGCACGCCGGCTATAAAATCGGCGACAGTTTTGCCGAAAGGCACCGCAACGACCGCAACATGGTGCTGACATCTTTGAAAACAGCATTGAAAAAAATCGGACGAACCATTGAAGGTGTCCAAATCGATATCGAAGAAAACATACCCATCTCCCGCGGGTTGGGCAGCAGCGCCACATGCATCATTGCAGGTGTCATGGCAGCCTATGAGCTTTGCGGCATGCCGGTTGACATTGCGCAGGCCTTCGACATTTGCTCAGGGCTTGAGGGTCATGCAGACAACATTTCGGCAGCCATGTTTGGCGGGCTGACGATTTCGTATCACACGAAAAGCGGGTGGCAATATCTCAAACAACTGCCCCACGAAAAATACGGATTTTGCGTTTTTGTGCCGAATTTCAGATTGTCGACGTCCAAGGCGCGTAAAGTGTTGCCGCCAAGTCTTTCCTATAAGGACGGCATTCACAACATCGCCCGTGCGGCACTGATGGTCTCAGCCCTCACACAGGGCAAATCAGACATGATTGCCGACGGCGCAGACGACAGGCTGCATCAGCCCTATCGCATTCCTTTGATTGACGAGTATAAAAAAATTGAACAGTTTGCCCAAAAGGCGGGCGTACATGCTGTGTTTATCAGCGGTGCGGGACCCAGCATCATGGGCATTGCGGATAAAACAGATATGCAACGGCTGCTCAAAGATTTTCAAGAAGCCAAGCGAGACTTTCGCCATCGCTGGCAGGCCATTGCCCTGGATGTAGACTGCGAAGGGGCACGCCTGATAAAGGAGTAAAAAATGAAAGAAGGCTATTTTATCGTCCATAGGGAGCTGCTTCCCGATTATATTGACAAAGTCATCTATGCGGGCAGACTGCTCAACGAAGGAAACGCAAAAACGATCAGTGAGGCGGTGAAAAAAGCGGGGATTAGCCGAAGCACCTACTATAAATATAAAGACAAGGTTTTTGCCTCTACCATGGATAATGCAAAAAAATGCATTTTCAGCTTTGCGCTCTCCCACGAAAAAGGCAGACTGTCCTCGGTGCTGGGCGTTATTGCAGAGTTCAACGGCAACATTTTGACCATTCATCAAAATATTCCGATCCATAATATCGCACATTTGACGATTTCGCTGGATATTGCCAATATGTTGGAAGATGTAACAAAGCTTTTGGAGGCCATTTCTGCCATCGAAGGTGTGGGCAATGCCCGGCTCATTGCAATGGACTAAAAAAACGGCAGATGCATCTGCTGTTTTTTTATGGATTGTGATAAAATATAGCAATGCGTAAAGAAAAAATAATCTTAACGGTGAAATATAACCATGCACATCTTATCGCTGCGCAACGCAGTCTATCGTTCTGTTACGGTTTTTCCTTCCATTGATATCGAATATAACAGCGTAACCTTTGTGACAGGGCCGAGCGGCAGTGGCAAAAGCACGCTTTTGCGCCTTTTCAACGGCACGCTCTCGCCCAGTCAAGGCCAAGTATTTTATTGCGGAAAAGATATCGAACAAATCGATGCCATCGCCCTGCGCAGGCAAGTGCTTTTGGCAGGGCAGCAGGTGTATTTATTTTCGGGCAGCATTGAAGAGAATTTTAATATGTATTATGAATACCTGGGTTTGGATAAACCGAAACCAAAAGCGATCGAAGAATACCTTGCAATATGCCAAGGGCCCTTTGCGTCCGAAGCATTATGCGACACCATGTCAGGCGGAGAAAGACAAAGGGTGTATTTGGCAATCTGCCTCTCGTTCATGCCCAAAGTGCTGATGTTGGACGAGCCCACCTCGGCGCTGGACGAGCAAACGGCGAGAGATGTCATAAAAAATATCCGTACGCATTGCAAAAAAAATGAAATTACACTGCTGGTCGTCAGCCACGACAAAGAAATTGTGAAGCTGTATGCAGACCATGTCATCGAATTAAAGGGAGAAGAGCATGCAACAAATTGTTGAGTTAAACCTGCTGCAATTCAGCATCGTCTACCTGCTGCTTTTGATTGTGCTGTTCATTATGAAAAAAGCGAAAATCGACCAGGTGAAGCTGCTGTTTGTGGCGAGTTTGCGCATGAGCGTGCAGCTGGCACTGGCAGGATTGGTGCTGACCTATATTTTTCAAAATCCGCATCCGCTGTTTACCGTGAGTTATGTGCTTGTCATGATTGCATTTGCCATCCATCGCGTATTGTCGAAAAATAAAGAGCTCAACAAAAAATTCAAACAAGCCATTGCCCTGTCGTTGGCGATATCAGGACTGCTGATTATAATGTTTTTCGTTGCCGTCATTGTGGGGCAAAGCGTTTTTAATCCGCAATACGTCATTCCGCTCAGCGGCATGATTATGGGCAATGCCATGACGGGTGTGGGCCTTGGCATCAAAACCTTTCGCGAGAGCACCCGTGTCGAGCAACACCGCATCGATTCTCTGTTAAATTTGGGCGCAAGACCGAAAAAGATTTTACTGCCCTTTGTCAACCGTGCCTTGGAAACGGCACTGCTGCCCACGCTGAATTCCATGGTGGGCATGGGCATTGTGGCACTGCCGGGCATGATGACAGGGCAAATTTTGTCGGGAACACTGCCCATGACAGCCATTTTATATCAAATCGCCATTATGATCGCCATTTGCACCGTGGTGTGCCTTTCGGTATTCGGCTCACTCTATTTGGGCTATAAAACACTCTACAACGAAAGAGATCAAATCAATTTGACATAAAAAAACATCCCGCCGTTGCGGGATGTTTTCTATTTGGGTTTAGAATTTTTTCAAAACCACATCTTCCATGGTTCGTTTCGGCACATAGTGCACCATGTTTTCGTCTCTGTAATAAGCCATTTTTCCGCTCTCGGGCACATCCACCAACACCACTTCTTCTACGGGTTTGCCCAGTGCAAGCACCGAGGTAATAACCAAATTTTCAGGAAGTTCCAATACTTTGGTGAGATCCGCATATTTAACACTGCCGAATTGGCATGCGCCAAGGCCCTTTTCAACGGCACCGAGCAAAATCGCTTGCGTTGCCAAGCCCAAATCCCACAACGTGTTTTTGGAGATGCTTTCATCGCGCAGCGGGATGATGTAAGCCGTAGGTTTTTCGCCTTCGTCGGGGCCCGGCCACTGGGGCAGTGCCCCCGCCCACACAATGTGGTCGTTGACGGTTTGGCACATTTCTTCATCGGTTACCAAAATAAACTTAATGGCTTGTATGTTGCCGCCGCTGCTGGTAACACGCGCCAAGTCAACGAGTTCTTCCAAAACGGACATCTCTATTTTATGAGATTGATCAAAACGACGATAGGTTCTGTTTTTATAGACAAGGTCTTTGATACTCATTGTTTTCGCCTCGCTTCCTAATATTTTTTGACGATGATATCTTCCAACGTGCGTTTGGGCACGTAGTGCACCATGTTTTCATCGCGCCAATATTTTGTGATTTTGCTTTCGGGAATATCGGTCAACACCACTTCTTCCACGGGTTTGCCCAGCGCCAACACCATCAACAATGAAAGAGATTCGTCGGTGATACCAAGGGCTTCTTTTAAGACAGGGCGATTGACGTTGCCGAATTGGCATCCGCCAAAGCCTTGCTCAATGGCAGCCATGGTAATGCTTTCCAAGGCAAGTCCCAAATCCCAGTGAATGTTTTTGGCAATGGACTCATCTTGAAACACAACAATGTATGCGGTGGGTTTTTCGCCCTCTGCAGGACCCGGCCAGTCGGGCAAATCGCGCGCCCATTTGATGTTGTCAAATACGGTTTGGCAGGCCTTCGGATCTGTCACCAAAACGTACTTCAGCGCTTGCGCGTTGGCAGCCGAAGAAGTAACACGTGCCAAGTCTACCCATTCTTCGAGGGTTTTCATATCGATCTTTACATTTTCGTCAAATCGCCTGTAGGTTCTGTTTTTGTAGGCTAAGTCTCTTACACTCATGTTTTTTACCTCCGAAATCGTAGTTTATTTTCTCTCTTTTACCATCAATATCCGCGCTCATAGGAGAGCAAATTGAGCATTTTATCATATTCTTTATTGAGATAAGACTCAATATTATGTTTAACGATGGGGTATGCTTTGTCCATGTAGGTAACATTGGGTCCGCAAACGTGCGGCGTGATAATGATATTGTCCAAATCCCAAAACTTGCTGTCGGGATCCAGCGGTTCTTTCTCAAATACATCTGTGATATAGCGTTTGAATTGCTTGTTTATAAGGGCGTTATATAAATCTTCTTCATTTACGGTATCACCGCGCCCGATATTAATCATACAGGCGGTGGGTTTGAGCATATCAAAATATTTTTTGGAAATGACTTTGTGGGTTTCGGCTGTGTGCGGTAGCAAATTGACGATGTAGTCGCAAGTGGAGCACACCACGTCAAAGCCCTCTTTCATGCCATACATTTCGGATACATATTCCACAGCCTCAGGATTTTTGCGCACGCCAATAACTTCCATGCCCATCATAGAAGCTTTCTTGGCAAGTTCTTTTCCGATGGCGCCCACACCCAATATGCCGAGTTTTTTTCCATATATCTGGTCTTGAACAAAAACCTCAGTGGAACCCCAACCGTGGTTTTTTTGTTCGGCAAGCAATTTGTCCATGTCGCGTGCTGCCATAATCATCATCATAATCGTATATTCAGTCATATGAATCGGGTGAATGCCGCGGCCGGTTGTCAGAAGAATGTTGCTTTCTTCTAAGCGTTTGAGCGGAAGTTTGTCAACACCCGCCAAAAAGCCGCATACATATTTTAAGTTCGGCGCCTTGTCCAAAATGTCGTTGGTTACAAAATAAGCTGCAAAAACTTCTGCGTCGGGCAATTCGGCATACAATTCCTCTACCGTTTCGGGATAGACAATATTGCATTGGGGAAAATCGTCCGCCAGCCGATCGAGCGCAGCCGAGCGTGGTTCATCAATGCCGGGCTTCATCGGGAAGATAACAATTTTAGTCATAGATACACCTCCTATTTTTTTCATTATAGCATAAAATAAAAAAAGAACGAAGGTTTTGTAAACGAAATTCATCGCAGAAACAGCATCGGCCCTTGCCGCGAAAAACAAAATGAGAAATTCCTGATAAATTTCCCGGGAAATGCTTGAAAACATCGGTCAAATGCGATACAATGATTTGCACTGTGGGGATATGGCGCAGTTGGGAGCGCGTCTGAATGGCATTCAGAAGGCCAGGGGTTCGAATCCCCTTATCTCCACCATACAGAAAATCTAAAACCGCTCCGGTCATTGACTGTGGCGGTTTTTGTTTTAAAAGCATATAAATGTCTAAAAATATGGAAACAAGTGCATAAGGTCTGTTTTATGGCAGCAGATGATGAGCTGTCGTATAGACGACCAAATATGAAAAACAAAACTAAAGGAGAAAAACAATGGCAGGCAAAATGATAATTGGGTTTGGCATAGCCGTGTTTTTATTTTTTATAATCCAAGGCGTGTTCAGCGGTAGAAAAGGTAAAGCGATACAAGAAAAATTGAATGCGTGTTATGAAAAAGAAGACCACCGCGAAGCAATTAAATTGTTGTTGACATATAACCATATTCCCGGAATGACGTTGGAGATAAGGGGTTGGTACTTAATTTACAGTTATTTTGGAATGAATGATTTAAAATGGGTAAGACACTATCGTGAAGAGTATTATGAACAGATGATATTAGACTCGAAAGGGCGATTAGATATCATTCCGCAAATGATTGAATTTAATTATACGTTGTTACTGTTCGTGCATGGCGAAGTGACAGAAGCGGCGGAAATATATGGATCTTTAGCAAAAAATATTGAAGAGCTGGAGCATCGCGCAAAAGCGGGTGAATATTTTAATCTATATTTGGTTACCCGTATGGCAGATTCCTATCACAAACAGAATTATGAAGATGTGAAGGAACAATATTTTGATGTGAAGCGACATCTTTACGGAATGCCATTGAAGACAATTTCGACGTATTATATGTGCTTAATATATGAGCAGGAAGGGAAGAAGGAAGAGATAGATAAACTGATAGGTTCAATTCGTCAAGAAAACAATTCCTTTTGGCCTTTGCTGAGCAGATGGACGGGTGGCAATGAAAGAGATATGTAAAGGGAGTCAGAAAAATATTCTAATCGTGATGGGTCTGGTTATTATAGTGATAGAGCAAGGGCGTGTTGCTGCTCATTTTAAAGAAAAATTAGTAAAAAATAAGAAGGCGAAGGAGCAGAAAATTTGCTATGAAACTCAATAATTTAACAGATAATCCTCTTTCAAGGGAATGGAAAAAGCGCTATAACGAACAGCCGGCGGAAATCCGGCGAGAACTGGATAGATTGGATACGTTGAAAATCGAAGAATACCAACTGAAGGTCATCAAACGCAAAAGAATACAGCCTGAAAAAGGCGATGTGTTTTTACTCAGCCCGAGGGAAGGACTGTACTTTTACGGCTTGGTGGTCAATAGCAAAATCAACAATATGGATGGAGACAACCTTAGTGTGATATTAATCTTTCGCGATAAGGCGAAATCGGTGGAAGATGTTGAGTTTACACCTGATGTGAAGAGATTATTATTACGCCCTGATATGGTGGGCAGGGAATATTGGACAAGAGGATATTTTTATAATATAGGGCGCATAAAGGAAGAAATATTTCAAGATTTTGATTATGGATTTTATGATATTTTTCGAGAAAAGTATTATGACGAATATGGAAAAGAATTGACAAAAAGACCTGCATTAATTGGATTGGCTGGAGTAAGTACCGTTTCGGGAATTGCTGCAAAAATAAATCGAGAGCTCATTATTGACAGCAGTTTAGCGGAGCCGCTGTAGGACGTGGAAGGGCGCGCAATGCGCGCCCTTCCTCTATCAGATAGGAATGTCTTGTTATTACGGTAGGGGCATTCCAAAGCAAAACGGGAAAAAGAACGGGCGGGACATTCTTCAGATAAGTCAAAAAGGCGGGGTCTACCTCCAAAGGCATCGTCATAGACGGACAAAATAAAACCGTTACCTCTGCCCTGAGCTATAACGCCAACGGAGACTTGACGAGTGAGAGTATCGTAACGCCGTTAAAAGACTTAAAAGAAGAAATGTACCTCTACCCGGGATACTATGTATCGGGACCGCTTGTCAAGACGGAAAACAAAGTCTATAATCATGACAAAGCGGGAAACCTGCTGAGTGTGGATAACAGCTCTATCTTAAACGGAACCATCACCGCCGTAAAGGACAGACAGGGCAATGTGGTGCAAAGTGTAAATGTGCCATTGAACCAACAAACCTATCAGGAAAAGGGCGGGGACTATACCTATAACGGCAAAGGACAAAGAGTCAGGAAAGACGTGGTGCTGACAAGCGGGGACCCCAACAATAACCCCAACGTTACCACAACCCAACGAAACTACTACTATGTAGGAGAGAGTATCCTCTTTGTATCGGATAATGACCATAACAAGCTCATTGAAAACATCCTAACCCCAAGCGGAGAAACACTGCTGAGCGCAAGGTATGAAAAGGACGCCAACGGCAGTAACTATCTAAACGGCTACTATACCTTTAACTACGACATACGAGGCAGTGTAACGAACATCCTAAATACAACGGGTACACAGACAACAGGGTATGTGTATGATGAGTTCGGTAACCAGATCAAGACGGGGGAAGTGAACTTCCTCAATGAGGCGACGTATACAGGGCATGTGTATGATGAAGAGAGCAACCTGTATTACATGAACGCAAGGTACTACAATGCCAAGACGGGGCAGTTTACGGCAAGGGATACCTACACCGGGGAGGCTTTTAATCCGCAGAGTCAGAACCTATACAGCTACACGGGCAACAACCCTGTGAACTATGTGGATCCTACGGGGCATAACCCTATTGGTAACTTTATCAGAGCTGCGCTTCGATTGATAACAAAAGCAATAACAAAGATAGCGCCTACATCCAGTTTACCTGTGTTGGATAAAGTATCTCGTTTTCTCGCTCCTCAGGATAGCTTTCATGTGACCGTCAGGCAGCAAGTGCGCCAATTGTTGAATCAATCGCCGAGAGGGGTAGAAGCAGTAAGTGTGACAAAAGGGTCGGCGAAAGGAATTGCACTCGGAGAGGGCTTGAAATATACCGCAGAACTCGGCAAAAAGCTTATGCAAGAGAGTCCGGGAACCGCATTTATGAGTGAAGCGCTGGCTTTGTCGAAGCCAAATTCAAAAATTTTGCGGAATCATATGAAAGAAGCCGGTATGGAGGAACCAGGTTACAAAAATCATGCTCATCACATTGTAGCAGGAGGCTCGCCTAAGGCTGAAGAGGCAAGGAGTATTTTGCAGTATTTTGGAATTGATGTTAATGATGCTGCGAATGGAGTGTTTTTGTCAGCAGATAACAGAATCGTCGGCACAACGTATCATCCGAGTTTGCATACGGATATGTATTATGACAAAGTAAATAAAATGCTCCGTGGTGCGACTTCAAAAACAGATGCCGAAAATATTTTAGCGCTTATCAGGCAGCAATTGATTGACGGAACATTTATGATGCGATAGGAGAAAAAAAGATGAAAATATGGATGTTAGAGTTTGATGTGGAGAACTATCAAGGATTATATCCAAAAGTGTTCTGGAGTAGAGAAAAAGTGATAAGTTTTGATGGAAGAAGTCAAATTCATACATGGATACCCGATGAAGTGGTAAAGTTGAATCCGAAAAAAAAGTTGCCTTTCAGCAATGCACCAAATTTTTATACGCATATCCCTGTGTTTGATGAAAAAGCGCTCAGCGTGTTGGGGAAATATTTGACGGATACTGCAGAAATATTACCGTTGAATTACAAAGAAGGGAACTATTATGCGATTAATGTAATGCGCGTTATTGACTGTATCGATTATGAACAAGCAAAATTTATAACATTTTCTGACGGCAAAAGGATTATGTTTTTTGAAAAATATGCTTTTCATGAAGACAAAGTTCGCAATGAAAATTTATTTAAAATAATTGATGAACCATTGGCGCATCAGTTCGTTTCGGATGACTTTAGACAAACGGTTTTGGAGAACGGGCTGACAGGATTTATTTTCAAAGAGGTTTGGGACAGCGAGGGGTGAGGTATGTTATAAAGGAGGTAAACCATGGGCGCATGGGGCGTAAAGCTGTATGATGATGATCTGGCACTGGATGTTCGAGACGAATACAAAAAACTGCTGGAAGAAAACGAAAAGAATCAGTATACAAACGAAGAACTGACAGAAAAGATGACGGAAGAATTTATAGATGCCTTAGATTTTGAAGAAGATGCAGCCGTGTTTTGGCTTGCTCTTGCCGATAGTCAGCACCGTTACGGCAGGATGATTCCTGCCGTACAAGAAAAAGCGTTGGAGATTATCGATAAACGACAAGGTATGGCACTGTGGGAAGAGCAGGGAGAGAAACTCTATAAACAACGAGAGAAAGTTTTAGATGCATTGAGAGAAAAACTACTCTCTCCGCAGCCGAAAGAAAAGAATATTCGCAAAAAAGAACCTTACATCTGCCCCTGGCAGATAGGGGATGTATTTGCACTACCCTTGGAAAGTGAAGAAGCAGAAATATTGGGATTAAAAGGAAGGTGGATTTTATTGCAAAAAGTAGATGAATACAAGTGGGGGGAACCATGGGAAAATATTAATCCAATTATGCGGTTAAAGTTGAGTGCAAACGAGCAACTTCCGCAAACAACAGAAGACTTTGATGCGTTAGAATACATTCAAGTATTCTTCGACAGATATAAGGAACCAATGAGGGAAAGGGTGATTATGAGATATGGTAAAATACTTACTGCAGATGAAATAGAACGTATAGCACAGACGGCAGGAAGCGAGGATAGGATACCTGAGTACCGCTTAGCTATCTCTGCTTTATCAAAACGAGAACTCCCCAAACACTTGATGTATGTAGGGAACTTTGCAAACGCAAAGCCGCCCGAATTGGAAAGCACGCCGCTAGATAAAGGTAATCTGCCCGGAACAGTTTGGAAGTTTTTTGAAAAAATAGCGATAGACAGATATGCCTTTTATCACAGGGGTATTCAGGAGAAACTTTCGGAATTGCTAAAAAAAAAGAAAGATGAAAGAAATACTAACCTTTAGAGGAAGGGCGCGCATTGCGCGCCCTTTGTCTATCAGATAGGAATGTCTTGTAATTACGGTAGGAACATTCCAAAGGAAAAGAGGGTCAAAGAACGGGCGGAGGGTTTGACTTACCGTATTTTAATCAGATTCGATAAAAATATAATCGCATAATATCATGGTTAAAGGAGAAAAAAATGGAAAGTTTTTTTAATATATTGCCAAGCTCAGCGAATATTTATATATACGCGCCGACGATTTTGCCAAGCTCTCTGGAGTATTATGACTGTCCGCAATGCGGTATGTTGCAATTGCCCAGACTAAAAGAAAATCCCGTAAAAATGATAGCGCAGGGAAAGGGAAAGTATCCTGATTTTATGTTATGTGGGCACCATCCATACACCCTTTTGTCGCAGAAAGCTGTCAACATACTGGAAAGTGAAGCAAATGCGCAAATGGATTTGCTGCCCGTAGAGCTGTATGACCCCAAAGGAAACAGCAGAGCGGAAGAACATGACGGATATTACATAATGCGTCCTAAGACGGTATTGGAAATGGATTATCAGCGAATGGGATTGGAGGTAGTCAGCGATTGCCCTGAGTGCGGTGTGATGAAGTTTGATAAACAACCTAAGGATTTCGGCAAACTGATACTGGATTACCCGGAGGATAAACCGCTCCCGGATTTGTTTCGTTTAAAGCATAATAAGTATATGATTTTTTGCACAAAAAAACTATTGGAGATAATTTATAGAAACAGTCTTAAAAATATTAATGCCAGTATGGGAAGAGACGCATATATATATGGTGTAGAAGATTTAAACTTAAAAGAGATGTTTAAAAAGCCACGGAAGAAGAAAGAGTAGGCGTGTGGGCAAGGAAGAAAGCAGGCAGTGCCTGCTTTCTTCCTGAAGGCGGGAGATTCCAAAGGAAAACGGGAAAAAGAACGGGCGGGACATTCTTCAGACAAGCAAGACGGACGGAGAAGGAAAAACGACCGCCTATAGCTATGATAACCTGTCGAGACTGTTGAGCGTAAGCCAGTATGACGGAAGCAAAGACCTGGTAACCACGTACAGCTATGACCATGAGGTGGAAGGGGGCGTGCAAAACAGAAGCGTGAACCCGAGAGGGCTGGTGCGCTACAGTACCTTTGACAGCGTGGGCAACCTTGTCAGCGACAAGGAAGCAGGGACGGAAGGCGGCGTGGTAAAAAGCATCGAAACCACCTACAGCTACGACAGAAACGGTAACGTGATCAGTAAAACGAAACAAGACGGAACAACGAACTGGTACAGCTATAACGCCAAAGGGCAGATTGTGCGAGCGGTGTATGAGAAAAACGCCGCAGGGCAAGACGTGCACTATACCACCTACGGCTATGACGACGCAGGTAACTGCCTGTGGATGAAAGACTATAAAAATAATGACGAAACCCCCGTAACCCAAAGCAGCTATGCCTACGACGGACTGAACCGTGTGAAACAATACGTGCAAAACGGAGACGTAGTCAACTACGAATACGACGCACTGTCCAATATCACACAACTGTCCTATCGAGGCGGCGCAGTGAGCGGGCAGGAAAACCAAACCACCGACCTGATAGAAATCAACTACGCCTATAATACCCATAACCAACTGTTTGCCATCACCGTCAGCTACGACGGAGCAGGCAGTAAGAAAGTAGCGGACTATGAGTATAGCCCCACAGGCAGACTCAGCGCCCAAAAAGACCATTGGGACGTTATGTAAAAACGGTGTTTTCGTGGCTTCAACTGGGACTTTTTGGTAAATTTTGATCAAAACAGTGCATTATTGTGCTGTTTTTGATTTTTATCGATGAAAATGCAAAAAGAATGCTTGTTTTTTGTACGTTTTCTGCGTTATTATGTTAAAATTATATGGCATCTGTGTTTGGCAAAATATCACTTGAGGAAAAAGATAAGGGCATTGCAGATAGAGTGAAATCGAAGATTAAACAGTATCAAAAAAAACGACTTACCGAAAAGCGCAGAGCGCTGAGCAGAGATGAAAAAGCGCTGAGTGAAATGCAATACGCAGATGTAACGGCGACAGAGGCAGAAGAGGTTATTTTAATGGAGGCGGACGAATCGGCAGAGCAGCAAACTTGGGAAACGGAGCAAGATTTGTCTGCGCCGGAGGCGTCTTTTGCGGATGAAAAATCTGTGCAGGAAGCAGATGTTATAGAAGACCAAGAGGATGCGCCCAAAGAGGTGCTTGAAGAAGAAGCAACGGAGACGTCGATGGGTGACGTCGAAGAAGCTTTGCCTTGGCAAGATGGGGCACAAGAAGACAGCGCGCCTTTGGAAGATGCGACAGAGCCCACCGCAGGGCTTGCAGAGCCAACGGACCAACAAGAGAATCTGTCGGTTGGCGAGGAAGACGTTTTGCAGGAAGAGGTGGGTGTGGCCGAGGAGCAGGCCGTGGAAGAAGACGGCGCTGCAGAAAAAGAAACTGAGAACACCGAGGCGGCTTTGGCAGCTTCGGCAAAGCGCAAGAAGGGGCTGAAATACAGCCTGATTGCTTTGGCCAGCTTAGTGGTGATTTATGGCGCACTGGCGTTGTTTTTTCAATCACATTTTTATTTCGGCACAAAAGTTAACGGAGTAGATGTTTCGGGAAAAAGCGCACAGGCTGCTTCTGAAGCAATCGGCGCAAAAGCCGGCGAATATACATTGGAAGTGATGGAGCGGGGTGGGGCTACAGAGAGTCTTCAAGGGGCGGAAATTGATTTGCGCTATGAGGGCGTGGACCGTCTTGAGGCGCTGATAGCGGAGCAAAAATATTATAACTGGGTTGTGGAAAGCGTGCGCAAAGAAAATGCAAAAAGCGTCCCCATGACCTTTGATGATGCCAAATTGCAGGGTCGTGTGGACCAACTGAAATGTCTTTTGCCCGAAAACACCGTCAAACCCGCCAACCCTCGATTTGTCTATCAGGACGGGACATTTATTGTGGTTGCCGAAGACAGAGGCAAAGAGGTGGACAGAGCGCTTTTGTACACCGCTGTTTCTGCGGCCATGGGCACGATGGAGCCGCAGCTGGACATTGATGCAAAGGGGTGTTATGTGGAGCCTGCCTTTAATGTGGAATCCCAAGAGACCAAAGACATCCAGGCTGCATTGAATCGATATATTACATCGCAAATCACCTACCATATCGGGGATCAAACCTTTGTTTTGGACGGTAGCCGAACCAGTCAATGGTTGAATGTGGACGAAAATTATCAAATCGCCATCGACAGGGCAGGCGTAGACGCTTATGTGCAGGAAATGATGGCACAGTACCGAAAATTAAAACGATCGACTTCGTTTACCACCACCGGAGGCAGCCGCATTGTTGTAAACGGAGGTGACTATAACGGTGTCATCAACAAGGGTGCGGAAGCAGATTTTTTGATTGCCGCAATTCAAAAGGGAGAGGCTTCGTCGCGAGATTTGAACAATCTCGGCAACACTTATGTGGAAATTTCGCTTTCGGGGCAGCGGTTATGGTTTTATAAAAACGGAACTTTGATTGTGGAAAGCTCCATTGTCAGCGGCAATGTGCGAAGGGGTTATGCCACACCCAAAGGCGTATACAGTCTGAAATATAAGCAGAGAAATGTAACGTTAAAAGGTGAGGACTATGAAACGCCCGTGAGCTTTTGGATGCCGTTTAACGGCATTGTCGGCATGCACGATGCCACTTGGAGAAGTCGGTTCGGCGGATCAATCTATATTGCAGACGGATCGCACAGCTGCATTAATTTACCCTATAGTGTTGCGAGAACCATTTATAATAACATTGATCCCGGTACGCCGATTGTGTGTTATTAACGGCGTTGAGAAGAAAAAATAAAATACGAGGATAGCGCCATGAAAGATGATGTGAAAAAAACAGTAAAGCATATCTTTAGGGCAGTGGAGCGAAATCGGCTGTGCAGCATGGTGAGTCGAGCAGAAAGAGAAGCCGAGGAAGCCAAAGAGCAACAAGAAAGAGAACAAGAAGACAAAAACGAATAAAGACGAACAATAAACAAACGTTGGCGGCAGTTTTGCTTTTGCAGCCAAAACATGCTAAAATAAAAAGCACCTTTAAAAAAGGTTTTCAGAGAAAAGTATGACGAAACCGGTCAAAAAATACATTTTGAAACAAAACACAGTGAGGTAGACAATGATAGTATCGATAACGGGAATGGTTGCGGGCAATCCGGATCATGTGAATCAATTTAAAGAAACAGAAGATAAGCTGTATTCGGAGGGACACATTGTTTTGAATCCGATGAATATCAATCAGCAGTTGCCCTATGACAAAATTGTCAGTATTGCACATCAAATGGTGTATGAATCCGATGTGCTCTATTGCATGAAGGGCTGGGAAAACAGCGAAGGGTCGCAGCAGATATACAACTATGCCAAGATGCTTAAAAAAACCATTTGGTTTGAAGACGGAAGTGAAGAAAAGTAAATGACGAACCATAAAAGAGTCTATAGGGCTCTTTTATTTACGCTATAAATAAAAAAACGGAAGCATGCAGGGCAACAAAACAAGAGGGATTTGTGCGCCGGCAGCGGTAAAAAGTAAAAAAAATTTAAAAAAAATCGAAATGTTGCAAAAGCAACTGAATAACAGGGTTTTACCCAGTAAAATAAGGATAGCATTGGAGAGGAGGAGATTTCTTGTGGTCGAAAAAGTTTATAAAATGACACGAGACGGAAAAACGGCAATTGAAAAAATCATTTTAGACGAAAATTTGCAATATCTTCATATGACCTTTCAAAAAGACGAAGGTCTTCCGGTGCACCACGCCAATTCAAATGTATATATGAGCGTGCTTGGCGGCACACTTTCGATTGGATTGGACGATGGCCAGGTGCGTGAATATGAGGACGGAACCATTTTGAACATTCCCGTCAACACCAAAATGAATGTAAAAAACTTACACGAAGCAACCTTGGAGTTAATTGTTATTAAAGTACCTCCACCTGCTTAAAAGAAAGGAACAAAGGTGAAAAGATGAAAAAATATGTGTGCAAGCCATGCGGATATGTCTATGACCCTGCCTTGGGGGATGCAGAAAACAATGTGGCACCGGGCACGGCGTTTGAAGATTTGCCCGAAGATTGGTTGTGTCCCATTTGTTTTGTGGGAAAAGATGAATTTGAACCTGAAAATGAATAAAACACAAAAAAAGGAGAAAGAAATATGAGTATGTTCTGTTATCAATGCCAAGAGACAGCAAAAAACACCGGATGCGAAATTCGCGGTGTATGCGGCAAAACCGAAGAAGTAGCAAAACTTCAAGACTTGTTGATTTACTCACTGAAGGGTCTTGCGCAAGTGGTGGTAAAAGGCAATGTGGACGCAGCGTCCATAGAAAAAGTGAATTATGAAACACTGAACAGCCTTTTTATGACCATTACCAATGCAAACTTCGATGCAGATGCCATTGAAGCGCAAATCAAAAAAATCGTAGCTTACCGAGATGAATTGGTGGCAAAAGCAGCCCTGAGTGAGCTGAGCGATGCCATGAGTTTCAAAGTAGGCAGCCGCGAAGAAATGCTTGAAAAAGCAGCGGGCGTAGGCGTACTTGCTACGAAAAACGAAGACGTGCGTTCTTTGAGAGAAATGATTACCTATGGTTTGAAAGGCATGGCGGCATACACTGAGCATGCTTGGAATCTGGGTAAAGAAAACGTTGAAATTTATGCGTTTATCTATGAAGCATTGGCAGCATTGTTAGACGACAGTCTGGGTGCGGACGAATTGGTTGCCCTAACGCTGAAAACCGGCGAATATGGCGTAAAAGCAATGGCGCTGTTGGATGAAGCCAATACTTCAAAGTATGGTAATCCCGAGCTGACACAGGTAAACATCGGCGTGAGAAACAATCCTGCAATCTTGATCTCAGGTCATGATTTGACCGATTTGGAACAATTGCTTGAGCAAACACAAGGAACAGGTGTTGATGTGTATACCCACAGCGAAATGCTGCCGGCACACTATTATCCCGCGTTCAAAAAATATGACAACTTTGTCGGAAACTACGGCAATGCTTGGTGGAAACAAATCGACGAATTTGAAAGCTTTAACGGACCGATTCTCTTTACGACGAACTGCATTGTTCCGCCGCGTAACGAAGAAATCAGAAAACGCATTTTCACAACCAACTCATCGGGATATCCTGATTGTCCGCACATTGTGGCTGACGAAAACGGCAAAAAAGATTTCAGCGCAATTATCGAAATGGCCAAAACACTGCCGGCTCCGAAAGAAATTGAAAACGGAACCATCGTTGGCGGATTTGCCCATGCGCAAGTGTTTGCCCTGGCAGACAAAGTGGTTGACGCTGTGAAATCGGGCGCCATTAAAAAGTTCTTTGTTATGGCAGGATGCGACGGCCGTATGAAAGAAAGAGAATATTTCACAAACTTTGCCAAAGCGCTTCCCCAAGATACGGTGATTTTGACAGCCGGTTGTGCCAAATATCGTTACAACAAACTCGATTTGGGCGATATCGGCGGCATACCGCGCGTGTTGGACGCAGGTCAATGCAATGACTCTTACTCTTTGGCATTGATTGCACTCAAGCTCAAAGAAGTATTTGGTCTGGACGATGTGAACGATCTGCCAATCGCTTATAATATTGGTTGGTATGAGCAAAAGGCGGTTATCGTGCTGTTGGCACTGCTGTTCTTGGGTGTGAAAAACATCCATTTGGGACCGACGCTTCCCGGATTTTTGTCACCGAACGTTGCAAACGTGCTGGTTGAAAAGTTCGGAATCGCAAAAATCGGAACGGTTGAAGAAGACATCGCTGCTTTCATGGCATAAAAAATTTAAAATAAACCGATATGCAATAAAATAATTAAAAGGCTCTGCAAGAATTGCAGAGCCTTTTGGTTATTTTTTGTTATAATATGTTAAAATACTCAATAATAAAATGAATACCACGGAGGTTTTTATGCAACATTTTCCAAATCTGTTTTCAGAACTGAAAATCGGGAAAAAGACATTGAGAAATCGTATTATTGTTTCGCCTACCGGTGAGACCATGCCCAGCTTTGACGGATCAATCAGCACACAGGTGATTGACTATTACACAGAAAAAGCCAAGGGCGGTGCAGGAGCTGTGACATGGGGCATCTTGGCGGTGGAGTTTCCTCGCGGCAAAACAGGAGATGTTAAAAACAGAGCCGATACACCCAAAGTAATCAAAGATATGAATCGCATGGCAGAAAGCATTCAGCGTTATGGCGCACTGTTTATTCCGCAATTGTTTCATGCAGGTGCCATGACAACCGCCGAGGCGGCAGAGGGGCACTTGCCTGCCTGCGTAAGCGATAAAGAGGTGGAGCATCTTTATATCAGCAGATACCGAAAAGCAGGGCCTATGCACGAATTGACCACGGAAGAAATTAAAGAAATGGTGCAAAAATTTGTGAAAGCGGCCGTTATTTGCAAACGCGCCGGCGCAGACGGGGTCAACATTCACTGCGCGCACGGCTACTTGGTCAATCAGTTTCTCTCACCCGATACCAATGCGCGCACCGATGAATATGGCGGAAGTTTCGAAAACCGTATTCGTTTCGGCATCGAAATTGTAGAAGGCATTCGCAGTGCGGTGGGAAAAGACTTTATCATCGGTGCAAGAATCCCGGGACGAGAATGGGTAAAAAATCGTCTGACCGATGAAGAATGCGTGGAGTTTGCACGTCGCATGGAAAAAGCGGGGTGTGATTATTTGGAAGTAAGTGCGGGACTCAATATGTCGCAGGCAAAAGTCATCGAAACCGAAGTATACCCGCAAGGATCCAAGTTGGAATATGCGCTGCCGATTAAAGCGGCGGTGTCTATCCCCGTAGGCACAAACGGCATGCTGCGTGATCCGCAGTTTTGCGATGATTTGATAAAAGACGGAAAAGTGGACTTTGTGTCCATGGCTAGAGCGCTGATTTGCGACCCCTATTGGCCGCAAAAGGCAAGCGAAGGCAGACTTGAAGAAATCAGACCTTGCATTTCCTGTAACGATGGCTGCATGGGGCGTGTGCGACTGGGCTATCATTTGAGCTGTGCACTTAACCCCGTGGCAGGGCGCGAAACCCACTTGAGCGTGGTGCGCAAAGCAGAAGAACCCAAAAAAGTTGCCGTCATCGGCGGCGGGCTTGCGGGTATGCAAGCAGCCATTGTGGCAGCGCGTGCGGGGCACCGGGTGACGTTGTTTGAACAAGACAGCCAGTTGGGCGGACAACTCAATTTGGCCTATGTGCCGCCCCATAAAGAAAAAATCAAAGAAGCGCGCGATTGGTTTATATCCGAATTGGCGCGCCGAGGCGTAGAGGTGCAAGCAGGCAAGGAGGTTAACCTTGAAGTGATTGACGCACTGAAGCCCGACAGTGTTATTGTTGCCACAGGTGCGGTGCCCATTGAGCAGCTGCCCATTGAAGGATTGGAAAATGCGGTGCAGGCATGGGATGTGCTCAGGGGGGAAGTGGCGATTGAAAGTAACCAAAAGGTAGCGATTATCGGCGGCGGCATTGTGGCCTGTGAAGTGGGCCAAATGATGTTGGAGAAAAAGAACCAAGTCAGCATTATTGAAATGCTTCCGCAAATCGGCGGCGGCCTGGAAGATATTCACCTCACCGACATGCTCATAGAGTTTGAAGAAAACGATGTGGACATTTATGTGAATGCTACGGCAATCAGAATCGAAAAAGGCAAAGTGATTTTTGAAAAAGACGGAAAAGAAGAAACCGTTTTGGCAGATACCATTATTTTATCGGTGGGTCAAAAATCAGCGGGCACAGAGTTGGTAAAAGAGCTCAGAAATGCCGGATACAAGACCATTGTTGCCGGGGATGCAAAAAAACCCGCAAAATTTGTCAACGCAACGCTGGACGGTTTTTATGCGGGATTGGATATTTAAAAAAGCAGGCGGATAAATCCATAGATAAATTGAAGAATGAATAAAGACGGCAGATACCTGCCGTCTTTTATTTTTATAAAAAGAATTTCCGAAAAATAATACAGTGGCTCCAATCATTGTGCCTATGCTACCAGGCAGTAGAAAATAGCAAATGACGATTTTTTACAAACTCCATTTTGCGAGTTTTGTCATGGCATCTTCACCTTCAAAGAGATGGTGTGTATAGGCCTGAAACACCCGGTCCATATCTTTTGCCTTGATGGCATCAAACATTTCGTTGTGTTCCGCCGATAATACCTTTTCGGGGAAAGGGTAGTTATCGGTGGTCATTTGCACGACATCATCAATGTAGGGAATAATTAAAAGCGTCTTTCGTCAGCTTCAATGAACAAGAAGCAGAACAGTAAATATTTCCGCCATGTCACCGCCGCCGCAGTGCTTGTTTCAATGAAACAGGTTATATTTCGGCAGAAAAAGTTGTTTATCTGCGGGATAAATCATAAAACATTGGAAGAAAGGATAATAATATGTTAATATAAAACAAATTTTATAAAGCAAGGGGAGATATTTATGAAAGCTGTATTTGTGGATAACCATGGATTATTGGACCCGAAAAAGGAAAAAGACGCGTTTGCAAAAGAGGGCATCACATTTGTAGATGCCAATGTAAACAATGACGAAGAATTGATTGCAGAATGCAAAGACGCGGACGCAATTCTTGTAATGCTGTATAAATTTCCGCGACATATCATTGAAAAACTCGAAAAATGCAAAGTCATCGTGCGCTATGGGATAGGCTTTGATAACATTGACGTACAAGCCTGTAATGAAAAAGGGATTGCTGTTTGCAATATCCCTGACTATTGTTTTGAAGAAGTGGCGGGACACGCTGCTGCGCTGGCATTGGATTGCCTGCGTCAAGTGACACTGCGAGACCGCTATATACGCAAAGGGCAATGGCTCTTTGGCGGTGCCGGCAAATATAATGTACACCGTTTTTCCACACTCACCTTTGGTCTTTGCGGTTTTGGGCATATTGCGCGCCAGACTGCACAATACATGAAGGGCTTTGGCTTTGATATGATTGCCTATGACCCTTATTTGGCGGACGAAATGTTTGAACAAAACGGCGTGAGAAAAGTCAGCATGGAAGAGCTGTGCAAAACGGCAGATGTCATCTCTGTTCACGTGCCGCTCAGCGACGAGACGCGCTATCTCATCAACAAAGAAAAATTTGCCATGATGAAAAAGGGCGTAATTATTGTCAACACATCGCGCGGTCCGTTGATCAATCAATCCGATTTGCTTGACGCAATGGATGCGGGAATAGTCAAAGCCGCAGGGCTGGATGTTTTGGAAATTGAGCCGCTGACAGACTTAAACGACCGCATTTTCCAATATGAAAATGTTATTTTGACCCCACACTTCGGATTCCACAGTGAAGAATCTTTTGAAGAATTGCGCGACAAAGTAGTTGCCAGCGCAGTGAAGGTTCTAAGGGGAGAAATACCGAAAAACGCCGTGAACAAAAAAGCTTTGTTGGGCGAATAAAGCACAATCATTCAATATCGGGCAAGGGATAAAGACGAGAAAATCGGTTTTATCCCTTGTTTATTGTAACTTGCTGTTATGATGGGATAAAAATGATGCAAAGAGGTGGGGATATGAAAGAAAATACAAAAAAGATGGTCAAGGACATTGCCCGCAAGGTTGTCAACTATCGATGCTGCAATTGGAATGCGGCGCAATTTGAGCAGATGCAGCAGGCAAAGGGCGAAATGGAATGCAACCTCTGCATAGAAAATGAGTCGATGAACGCGGGTTTAAAAGAGAATCAAAGAAAATAATCGTGACAGGTGTTGCCCGGATGTGGCTTTGTCGCTCAGCAGATGCAGATAAAACGCATCCATAGAATAGAGAGGAAATAAATATGAATAAGAAAAAAATACACTATGCCTGGTGGGTATGGATATCGTGTATCGCCATTGCGTTTTTTTCTTCCGGTGCGCTGGGCACGCAGGGGGTATTTTTGCGGCCGGTGATTACGGAATTAGAAATTTCGGCGACAAAATTTTCTATTTTTTTTACGATTATGAGTCTGTCGATTTTTTTGTTTCTTCCGATGGTCGGACGGTTATTAAAGCGATATGACCATCGATTGATATTGTCGGCCGCGGTGCTTATTCAAAGCCTTGCGCAGATAATGATGGGATTGTATCAATCCATCGTCGGCTTTTACATCTCGGCAGTCTTTATGGGCATGGCAGCGGCCGTTACATTGATTATGTTTATTCCTATATTGGTACAGCAGTGGTTTTATAAAAAAGTCGCCACGCTCACCGGCGTTGCCCTGGCTTTTTCGGGGGTAGGCGCGGCGGTGATGCAGCCTGTGTGCACAGCGCTGATTGCCGCTTACGGATGGCGCTTTACCTACATTGTACTCGGCGTGGCCATTTTGGCGGGCAGTTTACCCTTTACGGCATTGTTGATTCGCACAAAGCCTGCCGATAAAGGCTTAACACGCTACGGACAAGACAATGCGACAGACGAAAAAAAGGTGACAGACAGGTCTATTCAAGTGGAAGAGCGTGGAATGAACGCGGCAGATGCCTACAAAAATCCGTTGTTTTACTTGATAGCGGCTTTTGCGGTCTGCGTGGGTTATGGTGTTTCTTTTCAAACGCATATTCCCAACCTGGCTGCCAGCCTGGGCGTGGACTTTTTAAAAACGGGTATTGTGGCTTCGGTGGCGAGTATTTCGATGATGCTTGCCAAAATGACCAACGGCTGGGTAAAGGGTTTCGGTGAGTTTCTTTTCGTTGTTCGGGTTGACTGCGGCGGTGTTGGTGTGGTATGTGCTCAAGGCAAATCCAAATAATCTGTTTTTGTTCAGTGCACTGGTTGCAGCGTGCATGGGCACATATTTTTCGGTGCCCACCATCTCCACACCGGTTATTTCACAGGCGGTGTTCGGAGGAAAAGATTACAGTTTGATTTATGCGAAAATATCGATGTTTTATATCTTTGCATCTGCCCTGGGCGGCACCATCAACGGTATTTTGTTTGATTTAAACCAAGATTACTCGCTCAATTTTATTGTCTTGGCAATCATGATGCTGTTGGCTGTGTTGATCGCGTTTGTGGTATCTGCCAAAAGCGGAGCAAAAAGGCCTGCATAATGAAGAGACCGTATAAAATAGTTTTATAGGCAGCACAAATCGCATGTAAAAAATCAATCATATACAGACATAAAAAAAGATGCCCTAAAGCATCTTTTTTTATTGAAACAAGTCTTCAATGCCTGCCTCGGCGCTGAGGCGGCCGTATTTTTGATGTAATTTCAATACTTCACCTGCCACGACAGCGCTTAAATCTACACCTTGCTTTCTGCGTTTTGCTGTTTGGTTGTGTTCGATTTCACCCGGCAGATAAATTTCTTTGACGTTTTGCTTTTTTTCGGAATGTTTAATCATGTAATAATAATCGTCCAAATCTTTTTTCAACTCAGCAATCGGACGAATGATTTCAGGGTCAACAGCTGCGGCAAAAAAGCCCATTCCGCCTCCGCCTGTTGCCAAATGCGGGCCTGTTTTGGCTCCCGATAAGATAGAGGAGAGAAGCTCAATCATGACGATGATGCAATATCCCTTTGCCCCTGCCATGGGCAGGAGGGAGCCGGGTACTTCGCCGGTGTCGGTGTTTTGAAAATCAGCGGGATCGGTGGTGTCGTTGCCGTCTTTGTCCAGAATCCAGCCAATGGGCACTTGCTCTCCGCGGCGAACCGCCATTTCCACCTTGCCTGCGGGCACGGTGGTAGAAGCCATATCCATCAAAATAGGCGGTGTGCTGAGTCCCGCGGGAAAGGCTAAACTGTTGGGGCTGTTGCCTAACATCTTTTCTTTGCCGCCCGTGGGGGCAACCATCATGCGCGAAGGGGCGCAGGCAAAGCCGATGAGGTCTTGCTCGGCAGCTTTGAGCGCATAGTGCCCCGCTACACCGATGTGGTGACCGTTGATGGCGCTGCAAATGCCAATACCGCTATGCTTCGCCAGGGAAATGGCTTTGTCCATGACCAAATCAGCCGTGGCAATGCCAATGCCGTTGTCACAATCAAAGAAAGCGGAAACGGGGGTTTCTTTGATGATACGAATATTGGGGTTGGGGTTGATTTCGCCTCGGGCGATGCATTTGTCGTAAAAGTTTAGTCTGGCAACACCGTGGGAGTCAACACCGCGTGCGTCCGCGGCATTGAGCGTAAGCGCTCCGCGTTTTGCCAAAGAAGGCTCTATACCCATCATTAACAGGGTTTTGTGAGCCAATTGATAAAGTTGATCGAGTGTTACATGAATTTTGTCCATTTTGTTATCCTTTTCCTATGCTCTGTGATTTATGTTTAGGCGGTTTTTGTATGCAACATTTGCAAACAGCACAAAACAAAGAACCGACAAATAAACGGTTTGGCAGGTATTATGCCTTTTGTGTCAAATAGCGTTTCTTATATTTGATGGAGGCAAATTTTCCGATTTTACGTGAAATGTGATAATTGACGGCGCCGCCGACCACGCCCACAATGGGAATGGTTTGAATGAATTTGGCGGTGAGCATGGAGGCAGATAAAGTATCGGATGCCTCGCGCATCACCTGCTGCAAATCTATGTTAATCGGCTGCTTTCGGTCAATGGCCTCGCCCAACTTATCAAGGCGGGCATTGAGGGCTTTTTTATCCTCCGGTGCCGCCATGGCAGTAGAGAGCAGAAGCAAAATATAGATTTGCTCCGTCTCTTGGTTATAATCATAGCCGTAACTGAGCGCCACTTCATAAACGGTGCGCATCAAAAGTGCGGTAAAGAGGAAAATATCGGGTATGCCCACGCCCAAAATGCCCAACACCGTGCCTTCCAGCGTTGAAAGCGACGTGTTGAAAAGGCGGGAAAGCCTGGAGCGGCTGTCTACATTGCGCACGTGTTTTCGTGTGATTTTTTGCTCCATTGCATAGTTGTGCACGTCGTGCTCCATTTGGATTTTATCTTTATTGTAAGTTTTTTCTATGTATTGCGTGCCTTTTTCAAAAACGAGTTGAAAAGACTTATAAAAGGCGGATTCCAATGTCGATTGTAGCTTGGCGGGTATTTTGCTCTCTATTTTTTCTAAAGCGGGCGCGATGGTTGACTGCATGTATGGGTTGGGTTTTTTATTGAGAATTTTGTCTTCCTGCCGCCTCAGGCGTCGATGCTGTTTGCGCAAGACTTTGCTCATACAACCACATCCTTTATTGAAAATTTTTAAAGATAGAAGTATGGTCCATTATATACTATTTTCAAAGAAATCCGCCACTTTTTTTGAAGGAGGCGCTTGAAAACCCTGTTTTCAAATCAGCGCAACTGTATTATAATAGGAGCATCAGGGACTAAAGGAGACGAAACATATGCAAAAGGCAATCGGTGTGATGGATTCGGGTGTGGGTGGGCTCACGGCAGTCAAGCAAATTCAGCAGATGCTGCCAAATGAAAATATTGTTTATTTCGGCGACTCGCTAAGAATGCCCTATGGAAACCGCACCTACCGAGAAGTGGTGGAATATGCCAACGCCATTATTCAATTTTTAGAAGAAAAAGAGGTCAAGGCCATTGTCATTGCCTGCAATACGGTATCGTCGCAAATCGAAAAATTGCAGTCGCACACACCGTTGTTCGGCATTGTGGAGTATGGTTGCCAAGAAGCGGCGGAGGTGGCAAAAAAAGAAAAGACCATTGGGCTTATTGCAACAGTAGCAACCGTCAAAAGCGGTATTTATGAAAAAACTATGAAAAAAATTGCGCCGGATAAAAAAATCATTGCCAACGACAGCAGCCGCTTGCCAAAGGTAATCAACAGTCAAATGGAAAATGCCATTTTGCTGTATATGTTGATTAAGGAGAGCATTGATCCTATCTATAAAGAAGATGTGCAGACGCTGATATTGGGGTGCAGTCACTTTCCCATTATCGAAAAGGAAATTAAAACACTCTATCCCTCGCTGCGGCTGGTGGATCCCGCGGTGCGACAGGTAAAAGAGCTGAAAAAATATTTGGAACGAAACCATATGCAAAACGACAGTGACGGCGAAAAATATACGCATCTTTACACGACGGCGGATATGTTTGAATATGTGGCGAGCATTAAAAGGTTGGAGTTGAAGCTCAATAAGCTGGAAGAAGCCAAATTGTTTTTGAACGATTAAGGAAAAAGGCGGAGGAAAAGATGAAAAAAATCATTGATACGCCCCACGCGCCCAAGGCGGTGGGACCCTATTCACAGGCAGTTGATACAGGCAATATGCTTTTTGTATCAGGGCAGCTGGGCATTGATCCTGCCACAGGCAGCCTTGTGAGCGAAGAGACAACCGCACAAGCGGAGCAAGTGCTCAAAAATGTGCGCGCCATTGTTGAAGCGGCAGGCTACGTCATGGACAATGTGGTGAAGGCAACGGTGTTTTTGGCAGACATAGAAGATTTTGTTGCGGTTAACCGCATTTACAAGACGTATTTTACAACAGACTATCCGGCGCGGGCCGCCTATGAGGTCGGGGCACTGCCCTTGGGAGGCAAGGTGGAGATAGAAGTCATTGCCGTAAAATAAAAAGAACTCTAACGAGTTCTTTTTTTCGTTTTCGTATACAATTTTGAGCAGATATAAGAAGTCAGCGGAATAGAGGATAAAATGCCAAAGCTTCCGATGAGCATCTGCAGCATTTCCACAATCACCAACTCGCGGTTGAGCAGGTGAATCAACGATTGGTTATAGGCCATCAGCAAAAGCACCACCGAAAGAGAGCTGCCGATATAGGCCAAAACCAACGTGTTTGCCATGGTACCCAAAATATCCCTGCCAATGGTCATACCTGAGTGCATGAGTGTTTTGGCATCGGCCTGCTTGAGCTGGCTTTTAATTTCGTGCAACGAGGCGGAAATATCCATGGCAATATCCATGATGGCACCGATGGCACCGATAATGACCGAGGCAAAGACGATGGCCTTTAAATCGATGGGGTTTTTTGTTTTCAGATAAAGCAAATAAATGGAGTCTTCATTGATAATGCCGGTCAGATGAATCAGTTTATCCATAAGCAGCATCAACAGACCCGCAACCATAATGCCGCCCAAACATCCAAGTATCGTGGCAAAGCTTTTGGCGTTGGCACCGTTGGTGAGAAGCAGCGTCATCACCACGATAAACAGCGAAATGAGCAGCGACCAATAATAGATGTTTTTGCCCGACAAAATGGCGGGAAGCAAAATGGCGAAAATAGCGATCAAAGTAAAGACGAGAGAAAGCAGAATATTTAGTCCCTTCATGCGTCCAAACAACAGCAGTGCGGCCGCAAACGCCAAAGCGAGGTATAAAACAGCATTGCTGCGGATATGTTCAATATAGTGCCAGCCAAATTCGCCGGGAGCCGAGCCGCTTTGGTGCAGCAGTAATATTTTATCGCCGGGCTCAACAATGCGAATGGAGGCGGCGGTGGCACTCAAGGGCTGCAGGGCAGAGATTGTTTGACCTTTGTTGGGTCCGTTTAAAAATTTTGCCTGAAACGATAGTGAGTCTGCGTTGGCATCGGAAGCGTTGTGCACCGAGACCACCGTGGCTTTAAACAGCGAGTCGGCCTCTTCGGAGCGGCCAAAGGGGTAGTCGTTGGTGGCGATTTTGTTTCCTGCAAACAAAAAGAAAACAGAAAGCAGGATTGTCAGAATATAAGTCAGTTTTCGTCTATCCATGTTGCGTCTCCTTTGGCTTTTGTGCAACAAGAACACGAATGTGACCTTGCAGGTCACACAACGTTTCCGTGTTACGCCAGCCATGTGTGTTCAACAGCTGCATGACAGCAGAGGATTGACTGCTGCCAATCTCCAAAAAAAGCATGCCTTCGCTGCGTAAATATTTTTGGGCTTCAGCAGCAATGCGCCGATAAAAGTCTAAGCCGTCAATGCCGCCATACAGTGCGCTTTGCGGCTCATAGCGGGCAACATCAACAGGCAGCTGCTTCATTTCTTCATGAGAAATATAGGGCGGATTGGAGCAAATCATATCAAAGGCCGCATCGGGAGCCATACAGGAAAACAAGTCCGATTCATGCAATGTGATGCGGTGTGAAACATCGTGAAAAGAAATGTTTTTTTGTGCGACAGCCAGCGCGGCAGGGGCGTTGTCCACGCCGATAATGCGCATGGGAGGGTTGTTTTTTGCAAGGGCGACTTCGATAGAGCCGCTGCCGGTACCGAGGTTTAATACAGAAATTTCTCCGCTGAAAAAAGCGGCTTTTTCAAGCATGCAGCGCACCAATATTTCCGTATCGTCTCGGGGAATCAGCACAGAAGAGTCCACAAAAAACGACAAATTCATAAATTCTTTGTAACCGAGAATATAGGCCATGGGCATGCCTTGTGACCGCAGGCAAACAGATTCAAAATAGCCTTCGCATTGCGCTTGACTCAGCGTTTCTTCGCCATAGGCAATTAGATATTCCTTGGGTTTACTTACAACGGCACTTAAAAGAATTTGCGCTTCCAAATGAGGCACGGAAATGTCGGCGTCACACTTACTCAACTGGTCTGCGCCTGCGCACAGTGCATCACGAATGTTCATCAAGTCTCGGCGCCCTCTTGGGATAATAGGAATACAGATAGGTTTTAATGCCTCCGTTGTACAGTTTTCGATTTTTGTTGCTCCTTTGACCAAAGGCCTTTTCAAATCCTTCATAGCCGGAAAGGACAAAGGCGGACCACTCGTTTAAATTGCGATAAATATGTCCTAAATTTTCATAGAGCTCGTGTATTTGTCCGCCCCCCGTGCGCATGCCGTAGGGCGCGTTACTGATGAGTACACCACATTTCTTTTTCGAAGAAAAGTCCTTTAAATCCAGTTTTTGAAAGGCGATATCGCCTTCAACGCCTGCCAGACGTGCGTTTTCCTTCGCCTGTTTGATGGAAAAATAGTCAATGTCACTGCCCAAAATGCGCAACGGCGTAGGTTGCACATTGTCTCGCGCAATTTGTCGACATTGTGCATAACTTTGGGCAAAGGCATCAGACCAGCCTTCGCTGATAAAATCGCGGCCAATGCCCGGTGCCATATTCTTCATAATCATGGCCGCTTCAATAAGAATGGTGCCGGAGCCGCACATGACGTCTGCCAATGTTTTTTCGGGACGATAATTGGACAACAGCACCATGGCAGCGGCCAGAGTTTCCTTTAAAGGCGCCTCGTTGCCTGTTTTTCGATAGCCCCGTCTGTTGAGGCCTGCCCCTGAGGTGTTGAGAAATATCTCCGCCCTGTCATTGGCAAGGTGCAGTGCAATGGGAAAAGCCCTACCGGTCTCCGAGAGAACATCGACACCGTGCATTTTTTGAAGTCGCTGTGCTGCGGCTTTTTTCACAATTGCCTGGCAATCCGACTTGCTGTGCAGGCGCGAGCGCACGCTGTTGACTTTATAAACATCGAACTTGCCATTTGGAGGAATATACTCTTCAAAGGGAATTTGCAGCGTATGTTCATAGAGTGCATCAAAGTGATCGCAATCAAATTCGCCCAACTTCAAAAATACACGATCTGCCGTGCGCAAATATAAATTTGAAAGTGCGATGGCATGAATGCCATCGCCGCTGTAATAAACTTTGCCGTTTTCAACTTTGTGGATTTGAAAAGAGAGGTCGATTAACTCGCGTTTTAAAACGCTCTCCAATCCGAAGGTGCAAATGGCGCATAATATCGGTGTGTTCATATAATTTACCTATTTCGTCAAAAATTTGATAGCTTCTTGCAACTGTGTATCTTGGTCGGGAGCGACTTTTCCATAGATATAAGTTACATTTTCGGGCAGCGAGACAGCAATATCAGGCTCGACACCCAGCTCATGAATGCTTTGCCCCGAAGGAGAGAAATATTGCTCCACGGTGATTTTATAACCGCTGCCATCCATCATGCCCTGAAAGCTTTGAATAATGCCCTTGCCGTATGTTTTGGTGCCGATTAACGTGGCGGCTTTGTTGTCTTTTAAGGACACCGCCAAAATTTCGGAAGCAGAGGCGGAGTATTCATTGACCAGCACCACAATGGGTATTTGCAAAGAAGCATCTGCCGAGGAGTGATATTCTCGTTTTTTTCCGCTGTTGTCCTGTGTATACATAATCATGGCATCGCCCAAAATGCGGTCAGCTATGTCCAATGTGGCGTTGACATCGCCGCCGGGGTTGTTGCGCAAATCGATAATCAGAGAGGTTGCACCTTGCGAGAGTTGATTGGTCAAAATTGCCGAAAACTGGTCTGCCACATCGGAAGAAAATTCGGAGATGAGGATGTAGCCGATATTGCTCGCTAAAACAGAGCCTTCCACCGTCTCCACGTTGAGTTGTGCACGTGTCAATGTAAAGTCGATTTTTTCTTCGCCGCGCAAAACAGTGATTTGCACATCGGTGCCCGGCTCGCCGCGCATTTTTGAGGCGCCTTGGTCCACCGTCCAGGTGGTGGCATCCTCCCCTGCAATGGTAATGACCTTGTCCCCGACGCGAACACCTGCTTTATCGGCAGGGGAATCACGAAAAACCGTGACAATGGTAATGAGATTGTCTTCTCCGGGAGAGATGCGCACGCCGATTCCCGCATAATTACCCGTGAGGTCTTCTCTGTACGAGTCAAAAGAAGCAGGGTCCAAATAAACGGTATAGGGATCGCCGGTACCTTCAAAGAGCCCGGCGTAGGCGTTTTCCCACAGGGCGTCTTTGTCCAGCGGCGTAATGTATTCATCATTCAGTTTTTCATAGAGATAGAGAAGCTTGCTTATTTTTTTCGCCGTATAGGCACTGTCCACAGCAACGGCACTTCGGCTGCCAAAGCTGACACCAAATGTGGTAATCAACATAAAGGTGATAAAATTGGTGATGAGGATGAATGCAATAATTGCGACGGTGGAACGTTTTTTTCTTTGATTGTTTTCGTTCATTGGCTTGCAAGGCTCCTTTTTTTGCATCGGTCATCAACAGACCTTCTTTCTATTATATTTCGAATGACAAAATATACAAGGCTTTTTTCGACAGACAAATGGGAGGCAAAGAGCAAACGTGCCATTGACAAGTATAAAAAAACCGTTATAATGAAAGGAAATCTCATAAAAATCAATGAAAAAGATGCAGTAGGCCCTTTGTTTTCTTAAAGAGATATGTCGGGTGGTGTGAGGCATAAAAAACATCGGGTGCGAATTACGTCTTTGGAGAAAAGAATTGTTGAGCGGATTGGCATAGCCAATCAAATTGGGTGGTACCGCGGAAATCTCGTCCCTTTGCAGAAGGGATTTTTTTATTGAAAAAAATGCAGGAGAGGATAAAAAATATGCAAAAAAATGTATTTGATGTTTTACAGGAAAGAGGATTTATCGGACAACTCACACACGAAGAAGAAATCAGGCAGCTGCTTGCCGATGAAAAAGTAACTTTTTACATAGGCTTTGACCCCACGGCAGACAGTTTGCATGTAGGGCACTTTATTCAAATCATGGTCATGGCCATTATGCAGCAATACGGGCACAAGCCCATTGCCCTCATCGGCGGAGGCACCACCATGGTGGGGGATCCCTCAGGGCGCACCGATATGCGCAAAATGCTTTCTCTTGAGCAAATTAACTCCAACGGAGAAAAGTTCAAAAAAGTATTTGAGAAATTTTTGGATTTTTCCGATGACAAAGCCATCATGGTCAACAATGCAGACTGGTTGTTAAACTTGAACTATGTGGAATTTTTGCGCGATGTGGGCGCGTGCTTTTCGGTAAATCGCATGCTCACGGCAGACTGCTACAAAAACAGAATGGAAAACGGCCTGTCGTTTTTGGAATTTAACTACATGATCATGCAGTCCTATGACTTTTTGATGCTGTATCAAAAATACGGTTGCACGATGCAATTTGGCGGAAACGACCAATGGAGCAACATCTTGGGCGGCGTGGATTTGATTCGGCGCAAATGCGCAGGCAGCGCCTATGGCATGACCTTTAATTTGCTCGTGACCAGCGAAGGAAAGAAGATGGGCAAAACCGAAGGAGGCGCGCTGTGGCTTGATGCAGAAAAAACGTCTCCCTATGAGTTTTATCAATATTGGCGCAATATTGCCGATGCCGATGTGGAAAATTGTTTGATGTTGTTGACTTTTTTGCCGACAGAAGAAGTAAAACAACTTGCAAGCCTTCAAGGCAGTCGCATCAATGAAGCCAAGGTGGTACTTGCCTATGAGGTGACAAAGCTGATTCACGGACAAGAGGCGGCAGATGAAGCGCGCAGTGCCGCAGAAGCGTTGTTTGGGCAGGGCGAAGAAAAGGGCAGCATTCCTTCTACGGACATTGCCGTGCAAGCCGTTGAAGAAGGAATAGACATTACCGATCTTTTGCTGCTCAGCGGACTTGCAGCCAGCAAAAGCGAAGCGCGCAGATTGGTGCAGCAGGGGGGCATTTCCTTAAACGGGGCAAAGGTGGAAAACTTTGCAGATGTGGTGACGTTGGATAATTTTGAAGAAGGAAAAGTGATGTTGCGCAAAGGAAAGAAAATATTCCATCAAATTTTGTTAAAATAAGCGGGTATTTTTGTATAAAAAGAGACGCACCCTTCAGTGCGTCTCTTTTTTAATGTATTCTTTAAAAGCCGCAAAGGTTTCTTTGCTGATGGCGTGCTCCATGCGGCAGGCGTCTTGTTCGGCCAATTCTTCTTCAATGCCTAAAATTTCACTGAAAAAATATTTCAGCGTATCGTGCCTTTCGCGAATGTTGACGGCAGCTTGCTTGCCCGAAGAAGTGAGCATGATGCAGCCGTAACGCTCCTGGGTAATGTAGCCCAGATTTTTTAAAATGCCGATGGCTTTGTTGACACTGGCGCGCGAGACATTCATTTTTTCCGCAATATCCACAGAACGTATCTCGTTGTTTTCATGAGAAAGATCCAGAATAGTTTCCAAATAGTCTTGGCTTGAAGCACTTAAATCGATCATTGTTATCACCTGAAAAAATTATAGCATGAAAGTATTGACAAAACAAGTGAAAGGCTGTAAAATGTTAACCAAGGCTAACAAAAATATTTTAATGACGAAAAATGTAAAAAGCCAATGATAATCAACAGAAAGGCTGATGATGTGATGAACAATACCATACAACGCCAAAACACCCTGGATGAAGCTGTCATAGGGCAAACATATATTATCGGAAACGTCGGCGGACAAGGAGCACTGCGTCGCCGATTGCTGGATATGGGACTGACGCCGAGAACGCGCGTCATGGTGCGCAAAGTAGCGCCTATGGGGGATCCTATCGAGCTGCATCTGCGCGGATATGAGCTGACGCTGCGCAAGGAAGATGCAAGAAAAATAGAAATTACTCAAACAGGTAGCGACAATGTTGACATTTGCCCTGATCGGTAATCAAAACTCCGGAAAGACGACGCTGTTTAATCAGCTTACGGGCAGCAATCAACATGTCGGCAACTTTCCCGGGGTAACGGTAGAAAAAAAGGAAGGTGTTATTCGCAAAAGCAAAGATGCTACGGTGGTTGATTTACCGGGCATTTATTCGCTGTCGCCTTATACGGCGGAGGAAGTGGTTACTCGTGATTTTTTAATTACAGAAAAACCCGACGGGATTATCAACATTGTGGATGCCACAAACATTGAGCGCAATTTATATCTTTCTTTGCAGGTAATGGAACTTGAAATCCCCATGGTGATTGCACTGAACATGATGGATGCCGTGCAGCAATCGGGAAGTTATATCGATGTTGCAAAGCTGGAAAAAGCACTGGGTGTGTCCGTGGTACCCGTTTCCGCGAGCAAAGATGAAGGCATCGACTATTTGGTTACCAAAGCATTGCAAGTGGCAAAAGAAAAAATCAAGCCCAAGCGTTTGGATTTTTGTGAGGGCAGTGTGCACAGGGCCATCCACTCGGTGGCACACTTAATTGAAGACCATGCGCAGGCAGTGAGCTTGCCGCGCCGCTTTGCCGCTACGCGCCTTGTGGAGGGGGACCCGCAAATAGAATGTGCACTGAAGTTATCCGAAAACGAAAAAGATATTTTGGGGCATATTGTTACAGAGATGGAAGAAGAAACGAAAACGGATCGTGAGGCGGCGCTTGCGGACATGCGCTATGCCTTTATTGAAACAGCAGGGCACGATGCCGTCTTCAAAAACTCTGAAAGTAAAGAGCACTTGCGCAGTATAAAAATAGATAATATTTTGACGCATAAATATTTTGCCATTCCGGTTTTTTTGCTGATTATGGCATTGATCTTTTGGTTGACCTTTGGTGTCATCGGTCTTTGGCTCAGCAACTTGCTCAGTCTGGGCATTGACACCTTTACGGCTTTTGTCGACAGAGCGCTCACGGCCTTTGGGCTGAGCCCAACCTTGCATTCGCTGATTATTGACGGTGTGTTTGCCGGGGTAGGCAGTGTGCTGACGTTTTTGCCGTTAATTATTGTGTTGTTCTTCTTTTTGTCTTTGTTGGAAGACAGCGGCTATATGGCGCGGGTTGCCTTTGTCATGGATAAACTGCTGCGAAAAATAGGGTTGTCCGGGCGCTCATTTGTGCCGATGCTCATTGGCTTTGGCTGTTCGGTGCCCGCCATCATGGCAACGCGAACACTGCCCAGTGCCCGCGACCGAAAGATGACGATTTTGCTGACGCCGTTTATGTCATGCTCTGCCAAGGTGCCCGTATACGGCATTTTTGCCGCGGCGTTTTTTGCGAAAAATCAAGCTTTGGTTGTGATTTCGCTTTATATATTGGGGATGGTTGTGGCAATCATCACAGGACTCATCATGAAAAAGACCGCTTTCAAAGGCAGTCCCGTTCCTTTTGTGCTGGAGCTGCCCGCCTATCGCATGCCGTCGGCAAAGACAACTTTGCTGCACGTGTGGGAGAGAGCCAAAGACTTTATTGTCAGAGCCTTTACGATTATTTTCCTGGCATCTTTGGTGATTTGGCTGTTGCAAAGTTTTGATTTTCGATTCAACATGGTCGAAGACAGCTCCAAGAGCATGCTGGCAATCATTGGCAGCGTAGTGGCACCGATCTTTAAGCCGCTGGGATTTGGCACCTGGCAAGCCTCTACGGCGCTGATTACGGGACTCACTGCCAAGGAGGCGGTGATTAGCACATTCCAAGTGCTGCTGGGCAGCAACATGACACTGCACGATTTGTTTACTCCGCTGTCGGCTTTGGCGTTTTTGACCTTTACACTGCTGTATATGCCCTGCGCGGCGGCCTTTGCGGCCACAAAACGTGAAATGGGCAGTTTGAAACAAGCCATCTTAGTGGTGGGATACCAAACCGGTGTGGCATGGATTGTCGCTTTTATCGTCTATAATGTGGGCAGATTGATTGTCGGAGGATAAAAATGAAACCGATAGATATAGTGATTCTCATTGCGATAATAGGATGTATTTCGGCAATTATCCTCTACATGCGCAAAAGAAAAAAGCGATGTGGCGGCGGTTGTGCGGGCTGCCAGTATGCAAAGGATTGTAATAAAAAAAGTTAAAAAAAGAAGCAAAGCTTTCGCTTTGCTTCTTTTTTAATGCATCATTTATGCAAAATCGGTGAAATAAATTTATAGAGTATAAAGGTGACAACAGAGATGATAACTCCTTTAATAAAGTTGAAAGGAATAATCACCGTAAGAAAATATTTGCCTGCGCCTTCGGTGAGCAGTGCGGGGGAATAGAGCGGCAAGAATACAAAATAGTTAAATAAAACAGCCACAAGCACCAGCACAACAACGCCTACGCTCATGCCGACTACCGCGTTTTTGCGGGTTTTTTTTCGTTTATAAATTAAGGCGGCGGGAATGATATAAGCACAGCCGACGATGATGTTGGCCAATTCGCCCACCGGAGAACCCTCATTTGCCTTGAGCATCAAATGTAAAATATTTTTGATCAGCTGGATCAAAAATCCCGCAACGGGCCCCATGGCAAAGGCGCCCACCATGGCGGGAATATCCGAGAAGTCAAACTTTAAAAACGGTGCGCCGGGCAGCAGCGGAAACTCTAAAATAAAATAGAGAATAAAGGCAATGGCACTGAGCGCTGCGATTTTCACGATCTTTTTTGTAGTGGTTCTTTCCATGATCTCCTCCTGTTTTCGGGCTGAAATTTTATGTGTGGTAGGAAGAAGTAATGCGAAAGCTTTTGTGTAAAAAAATGTGCCCTGTATAAAACATACAGGGCATAAAAAACAAAAGATATTACTTCTCTCATCCGGACTATAACCGTCGGTATCGGAATTTCACCGATTCAGCATCGCTCGCGGACTATCACCGCCGGTAGGGACTTGCACCCTGCCCCGAAGAATTATTTCTCATTCATTGTAGGCGTTTTGTGTCGGGCTGTCAAGTGTTTTTTGGCAAAGGAGTGTCTTTTGCCTCGTCAGAGGCTTCCTTGTCGGATTTGGAAAAAATCGACTTAATTGAAGCCTGGAAGGCTGTCACAATTTCCTGCTTGAGCAAATCAAAAGCAGATTCCATTTCTTGTTTGGCTTCGTCGTCAATGCTTTTATACCGTTCTTTAATCTTTTGCAAATGCTTGATGCTTTCGCTAAGGGGGACAATTGCCTCTTCGCCGTCGGAAGAACCGAAGATATCAAAGAGCGTGTCGACAAAGATTTTTCTTTTTTCAACGGAAAGCTGATCCATCCAATTGTTAATGGCTTGGTTGAGCAGCCGCGCCGATTCGCGCATCTCCGCGCGAACAAAATCATTGTGGTCAATGCGCCAGGTCTGCGGCAAATGCTGGGCAAAGCCAAGACCGCTGCTGTCTATGATGATGGGCTCTCCCTTTTGTTCCAACAGTTGGCCGATGATGGAAAACTGCGGCAAAATAGTGGTGATTTTCGGAAGTATTTCATTGTAGTCGGCACTGTCGATAAAGTCCTTCGAAAAGCCCGGACCGTCGTTGTTGTATACTTGCAAAATGCGCGCCTTGTTTGCCGCGGTGGTTTTGGAAGAAGCATACACCGCTAAGTTTCCGCCCTTGGAGTGTCCGCCGACATAAAATCGTCCGTCGAATTTGTCGAAAACCGTATTTAAATAATTCAAAGCATCTTGCTGAGAAGGCGTGGAGGAAAGGTAGCTGGACATAAAGTCTTCCTTCCAGCCGACGATGTTGTTGTCTGTGCCGCGAAAGGCGAGATAATGCACCTCGTCGCTGAGGCAATATACCAAAGCGGCAAACTGTTTTTCTATTTCTAAATCCACCTCAGTGGTATAGCAGCACATGGCAATATCGCCGAAGCGGCGGGTTTCGGCCATTTTTTCTATGAGTGAGATGTCGAAGCGATTCACCAATTTATCGGTTTTGCGCTGACCGTCTTTGAGAAAAGTTGCATATTCTGCCGCCACTTGCCTGAGTGGTTTGGACTCGGGCGCGCGGCGAAGATTGGGAAGAATGTTTTCAAAATCCAAATAGCACATCTCCGCCAAAACCAAATTGTCCACATGATTAAAGGGAGCTTGAAGAAAAGTATTGTCTCCGTAATCGTCTAAATAATTCAGCATTCCATACATATTGCTATACTCCGCATATCATTTATCATTATTTTTTTCATCCATGAGAATCTTTCGCGCTTTTTCCAACCCGACCTTTTGTTCATCGGTCATGGAGGGGTATTCCAGTTGCAGCGACTGCAATTTTTGCGCAATGATATCTGAGACCAACAACCGCGAAAACCATTTTTTATCGGCGGGAATAATATACCAGGGCGCATGGGGTGTGCTGGTTTGGCGAATGGCATCTTCGTACACCTTTTGATAATCATCCCAATACTGTCTTTCCTGAATGTCGCTTAAAGAAAATTTCCAATTTTTTGAGGGGTTGTCGATGCGTTCCAAGAACCGTTCCTTTTGCTCTTCTTTGGATAAATGAAGAAAAAATTTGACGGGAAGAATGCCGTTTTGCACGAGATAATATTCATAATTGCGAATTTGATCCAGTCGGTTGTTCCAAAAATTGCCGTCGATGAGCTTTCGCGGGATTTGATGGCGGTCTAAGAGATTGTGCACGCGCACAACCAACACATCTTCGTAGTAGGAACGATTGAAGATACCGATGCGACCGCGCTCAGGAAGAGACTTGTGTGTGCGCCACAAAAAATCGTGATCCAACTCCTCCGAAGAAGGCTGCTTAAAGGAGTGCACCAAAGTGCCCTGGGGGTTTAGCCCTGTCATAACGTGTTTGATCAGGCTGTCTTTGCCCGCAGCATCCATGGCTTGAATGATAATCAAAAGCGCATAGTCATTTTGCGCATAGAGTTTGTCTTGTTCTTCGGCCATGATACTGATATTTTCTTCAATAATGCCGGCAATTTGTTTTTTATCTTCCAAATGTGCCGTGTCATCGGGTTTGTGGTCGGCAAGACGAAAATTTTTTCCGTCTTCAATGCGATATTTAGATAAAGAAAGCATGGTTTTGTCCTCTTTTCTTTAAGATAGGCTCGAAACAAATCAGTGCAAAAGGTCTCTTTTGCAAGAGACCTTTATTCGGCGTTGTTTTTGAGATAAGCGTTGATAAAAGGATCAATGTCTCCGTCCATCACCGCGGTGATGTTGCCCATTTCCGCGTTGGTGCGATGGTCTTTGACCATGGTATAGGGCTGAAAAACATAGGAGCGAATTTGGCTGCCCCATGCAATTTGCGTGTAGTCGCCCTTTAAATCGTCGATTTTTTCCTTTTGCTCGCTTTCCATGATTTCAATTAGTTTGCCCTTGAGCATTTTCATGGCGGTTTCCCTGTTTTGGTGTTGGCTGCGTTCGTTTTGACACTGCACAACGATGCCGGTGGGAAGATGTGTAATGCGAATGGCGGAGTCGGTTTTGTTGACGTGTTGGCCGCCTGCGCCGCTGGCGCGAAAAGTATCAACGCGTATGTCGTCGTCGGCAATGACAACATCCACCTCGTCGTCAATTTCGGGCATGACATCCAATGAGGCAAAAGAGGTGTGGCGGCGACCTGAGGAGTCAAAGGGTGAGATGCGCACCAGTCTGTGCACACCGCGCTCCGCCTTCAAAAAACCGTAGGCGTTTAGACCTTCCACAAGCATAGACACGCTTTTGACGCCCGCCACATCGCCGGGCAACTGGTCGATGATTTTTGTTTTAAAGCCTTTTGCATCTGCCCAACGCAGGTACATGCGCAGCAACATTTCGGCCCAGTCTTGTGCCTCGGTGCCGCCTGCGCCCGCATGCAGTGACAAAATGGCGTTGCTGGCGTCATATTCGCCGGTGAGCAAAATGCTGAGGCGAAAGTTTTCCACGTTGTCTTTTAAAATATTGATTTCCTGCTCAAGCTGCTTGCTTTCGTCGGGGGAATAATCCTCCTTTAAAAGTTCGAGCATCACGGAAATATCTTCCACTTGTTGCGCCAAAGCGGCATAGTGGTTATATTTTTCTTTTCGTATTTTTTGTTCTTTCAATAATTTTTGTGCAGCCTTGTTGTCATCCCAAAATGTATCGGATTGCATCTTTGCATCCGCCGCATCAATTTCGGTTTTTAAAGCAGCGGGGTCAAAGTGCATCCCTCGCTTCCGTAAATAATTTTTCCGTTTCGACTACGATTTGCTCATAATCTTGGATTTCAATCATACTATTCACCCTCTCTGTGTGTTATGGTGTGGCTTATTATGTGCGGGATATGGTTATGCGCCGCAGCATTTCTTATATTTTTTGCCGCTGCCGCAGGGGCAGGGGTCGTTGCGGCCGACTTTGTTTTTGTTTGAAGCCTGGGGGCGGCTCGTTTTGTCGCCACCGGTGTAAATGTCGTCGCGCTTGGCAACGGGCGGACGAGGTGCGCTGGGCTCTGAACGCTCCAGTTTTATCGTCAGAATATAGCGTACGGTGTCTTCCTGGATGGCGTGAGACATTTCTTCAAACATCTCAAAGCCCTCTTTGGTGTAGGCCTGAATGGGATTGATGTTGCCGTAGGCTTGAAGTCCCACGCCCTGGCGCAGCTGGTCCATGCTGTCTAAGTGTTCCATCCACTGCATGTCCACTACGCGAAGCAAAATATCTCTCTCCAATTTACGCATAATTTCAGGTGTCAACAAATCTTCTTGCTCTTGATAGGCTTTGTGTGTCAGATTTTGAAAAAATTCTTCGATTTCTTCTTTGCTTTGGGGCAAATCTTCCGGTTTTACGCTGCCCTTGGGCAGATAAAAATGTTCAAATTGCGTGATGAGCCCGGCCAAATCCCATTCTTCATAAAACTCCGAGGCCGACGTGTAGGAATGACAATATTCACTGACAATGGCAGAAAGCATTTCCAAAATTTCGTCGCTGATATCGTCTTTTTCAAAGACGCTGCGGCGTTGTGCATAAATTACTTCACGCTGTTTATTGAGCACGTTATCGAATTGCAGAACATTTTTTCGAATACCGAAATTGCGCGTTTCCACGCGCTTTTGCGCTGATTCGATGCCTTTGGTGATAAAGCGATGCTCAATGGGCATGTCATCGGGTAGTTTATCGGCAATGCTTTCGAAACGATCTCCTGCAAAAATGCGCATTAAATCGTCATCAATGGAGATAAAAAACTGAGAACTGCCCACATCGCCCTGTCTGCCGGCACGTCCGCGAAGCTGATTGTCGATACGTCTGCTTTCGTGTCGCTCGGTACCGATAATGTGCAACCCGCCCAGGTCAATGACACCTTCGCCAAGCACAATGTCGGTTCCGCGACCGGCCATGTTGGTTGAGATGGTCACCGCACCGCGCTGTCCTGCGTTGGTGATAATCTCAGCTTCTTTGTCGTGCTGTTTTGCGTTGAGCACGTTATGCTTCACGCCTAGTTTTGACAACAGCTTGCTGAGCACCTCGGATTTTTCGATGGAGATGGTGCCAACGAGCACGGGTTGGCCGGTTTCATGGCGTGCAATGATTTCGTCGATCACGGCATCAAATTTTATTTTTTCATTTTTATAGATGATATCTTCCATATCTTGACGTATCATCGGTTTATTGGTGGGAATGGTAATGACATTCATATTATAGATGGAAGAAAATTCTTCTTCTTCGGTTTTTGCCGTACCGGTCATGCCTGCCAATTTGTTATAGAGCCTGAAATAGTTTTGGAACGTAATGGTGGCCATGGTCACACTTTCGCGTGCCACGGTGACACGTTCCTTGGCTTCAATGGCCTGGTGCAAACCTTCCGAATATCTTCGACCCTGCATGAGACGCCCGGTAAACTCGTCTACGATGATAATTTCATCATCTTGGACAATGTAGTCTTTGTCGCGATGTTTGAGTTTGTGTGCTTTGAGGGCTTGGTTGATGTGGTGCAAAATTTCCATATTGTCTACATCGGACAAATTTTCGATTTTAAAATAGCGTTCGGCGCGAGCGGTTCCCGCCTCGGTAAGCGAGACGGCTTCGTCTTTTTCTTCCAGGGTATAATCGGCCTCCGCTTTCAAAGTTCGAACAAAAGCGTCTGCGGTTTTGTACAGATTGGTGCTTTTTTTGCCACTGCCTGAAATGATTAGCGGTGTTCGGGCCTCGTCGATTAAAATGCTGTCCACTTCATCGACGATGGCATAGTTGAGCTTGCGTTGTACAATCTCGTCTTTGCTGAGTACCATGTTGTCTTTGAGATAGTCAAAGCCCAGCTCGTTGTTTGTGGCGTAGGTGATGTCTGCCGCATAGGCTCTTTTGCGCTCTTCAGTGGTGAGACCGTGAACAATGAGGCCTACTTCAAGCCCCAAAAATTGATAGATTTTGCCCATCCACATGCTGTCACGACTTGCCAAATAGTCATTGACAGTGACAATATGTACACCCTTGCCGCTGAGTGCATTGAGATAAGCGGGCAGGGTGGCCACGAGGGTTTTGCCTTCGCCGGTTTTCATTTCGGAGATATTGCCTTCGTGCAGCACAATACCACCCAAGAGTTGCACGTCAAAGGGGCGCATGCCCACAGCCCTCTTGGCCGCTTCGCGTGCTACGGCAAAGGCTTCATTTAAGATATCGTCCTCTGTTTCGCCTTCGGCAAGACGATTTTGAAATTCTATGGTTTTGCCGCGCAAGTCCTCGTCGCTGAGAGCGGATATTTCTTCTTCCAGCGCATTAATGAGTTCTACGCGTTTAAAATATTTATCGATTTGATTTTTTTCAAAGCCCTTGGCAAGGCTGGAAAGAAATCCCATGTTATGTCCTCCTGATTGATTAGAGTAAGTACCTATGTCTAAAGTGATATCTGAGGTATTATATCACAAGGGTCAAAATAAATGTAGTTACTGCAAAAAAAAAGGCTCTATGAGCCTTTTTTAAAAACGAATTTATTTCTTGATCCAAACATAGTTGATTTTGCCGTCGATTTCAAATGCAACGCGTTCATATTCTTCGGTGGCATCCTTAGCGAGGGCGGATTTTGCCTCCCTGCTGCGGTGGGGGGCGCCTTGTTGCTCAAAGAGGCTGTCCAAGTCCTCTGCGGCATTTTCCTGCGGTGCGGCAACGCCGCCTTGCGCAGAGGAAGCCAGTGGTGAGAGGGCTTCTTGTTCTTGACGCTGCAATTCTTCAAAAATTTCTTTGCGGATATTTTCCAAATTTACCGTGCTGTCATAGATGCTCGGGGCATCTTTTTCGATATCCAGATTTTTTGACGGGACGTCTTTATTCTTGCTGAACCGATAATTTTTATTTTCGACGATACGTCCTTTTTCGATAATGAAAGGATAGATGCTTTCATCTTCTTCGTCTTCTGCCTCTTGTGGTGCAGCAATATCTTCTTGAACTTCTTGTTGCACGGGTATTTGTTGCGCTTGCTGCGGTTCTTCGTCAACGGTGGCAACAATCGGTGTATGGGAGCTGACGTACTCAACCGGCACAAAGGTGTCTTCGTCGGAATCGGTAATTTGGACGATTTCGTCGACGATTTGATCCTCTTGCACAGAAGGGGGTGTCATTGCAACCAAAGCATCGTGTTCCTGCTTATTTTGCCTAAACAAGTCGTTCATATATTGCAGCATGGCATCGGTGTTTTGCTGCAGCTCTGCTTCTGCTTGCGCCTTGGCGGCCAATGCGGCGGCCTCTTCTTCGGCGGCAAGTGCAGCCGCTTGTTGTGCATCGTCTTCTTCTTGCACGTCTTGCACGTCTTCTTGTGCAACAACTTCATCAACGGTCCCATCTTCCGGAAGCTCCTCGCTGAGTGCTTCTTTTTCGTTGTCGGATATTTCTTCGGAAATATCCGATTCGTCTGATTCTATATCTTGCGGATCGATGAGTTGTTCAAGCTGTTCTGACTCTTCTTCGGGCGAATCAATCAACGACTCTTCTTCGGTTTCGGTCAACTCAGGTTGTTCTTCGTCAAGGTCATCGGCAAGTGCGGCTTCATCGATGGTTTCGTCAACTTCCTGCACTTCTTCAACCTCTTCTATGCCTTCATCGAAAAGGGCAGGTTCTTCGGTGGTGGTTTCTTCCGCAACATTATATGCGGCGGGCTCGCCTGCTGTATCAAAATCCTGCTGCGCCTGCTGTTCCAATTCTTTTAACAGCTCATCTAAGCTGCTTTCGTCTTCGTCGATGATGGCTGCTTCTTCTGCGACAACGTCAGCTATCGGTTCTGTCTCAAGGCTCAGGCTCTCAACAAATGCCGCCTCTTCATCTTGCACTTCTTCTGCAAGAGGTTCGGGAGAAGTGTCTTCGCGCTCTTTGATTTCGTCAAGGGCACGCAGCACATGATCGTATTCTTCGCCATCGTCCTTTGTGGCTACGGGTTCAATGCCCGGCAGTGTAAAGGCAATGTCTTTGTCACTTGCCAAGAAATCTTCAAAATCCTTTTGCTCTTGGTAAGAGAGCGATTTGGTTGCATCTTCGCCCAGAATCATATCATCTGCCATATTGGAAACAAAATGGTCTTTGCGCAAATCAATGTCTTTGTCGTCAGCGCCTAAAATGATGTCATCTTCTATTGCGGGTGCGACTCTTTTGGAAGCAGGCAAGAAAGAATCCAACTCTTCAATGCTTTCTTCACCGGCAGCCTGTATGATTTCGTCGATTTTCAATTCACTGGTGAAATTTAATTTGCCCGTGTAGTCGGCAATGTCTTTCGGTGTTGCTTTTTTTGCCGCCGGTCGCACGAGCATGGCTTGTATTAACATAAACAAAGCGACAGAGACAACAAGGTCTCCAACGCTAATAGGCAGACCGGGTACGCCAATAACCCTGCAAAGGGGCATGACATAAGGTGTTGATGCCGTCAATTGATTGGTGGCGCCAAACAGTTTTAAGAAAGTCGGAAAGTTAGAGCCTGCCATGTCTGTTGCAGACTGCAAAATAGGCATTTTGCCACCGTTTAAGAACGTTGCCGTAAAGTTTAGGGCAATGCCCAAAACAAGCAGGTAAGACCAGATGCTGCTGAGGTTGAAGACAACGGTGATCATAATCAACACGTATACGATAAAATACAACCAGTACGAGTAGTCTTTGACAAAAGCGACATTGGCAAGGGTGCCTGCTATCAAAACGATGTAGACTACCAGTGCGGCAATCAACAAATACCATAAGTTTATTTTAAAGTTTTGTGCGTTTTTCAGCTGACCTTTTCTCGCCAAAGCCACAACAACCGCTAAAATAATTATTCCCAGATACATAGTAACCTCTCATTTAAAGTGCCGAGTTATAATTGTTTTTACTCATTATGGTGATGGATATATCTAATACATTATATAATAGAAACAACAAAAAAACCGAAAAATTTTAAATTTCGGGGACGATCAAGCCATAGTCGCCGTCTTTGCGTTTATAAATGACGTGGACTTCTTCGGTCTCATCATCTAAAAAGACGAAAAATTGGTGACCGATCAACTCCATTTGAAGGCTGGCTTCTTCTGCGGACATGGGCTTGAGTGCAAAGCGTTTGACTTTGACGATATTTTGCGAATCCTCCGCAGACTCATCCGATTCTTCGGCAATCTCCTCCACATCGCTGGCGGCGGCAAATTCGTGACGAATGCTTTCGGTGCCCTTGATGTTGAGTTTGCTCTTGTATTTTTTTAACTGCAAGTCAATTTTATCAATCACTAAGTCAATGGCGTTGGTGCCGTCAATGCCGGTTTCTTCGGCCTTGATAATGTTTTTATTATAATAGATGACCAAATCCAGCTTTGTGCCGCCTTTGATCATTTTGAAAGTGGCTGTCGCCTTTGTGTTTGGGTGCAAAAATTTATCGTATTTCTGCAATTTTCCTTCAAGGTTTTCTTTTAACCTGTCACTTGAACGCATGTTTTTGAAATATACATTGACTACCATGTTTTCCCCTCCATTAAAACCTTTTTGACATTATACCATCTTTTCCCTTTGCGAAACAAGATAAAGTAAAATAAATTTACAATTGCTTAAGAGGCAAACGGAGGATGGATTCGATTAAAAGTCGGCGTTTTGGCGCTCAGTGCAAGCTGGAGGCAATGACGGCAAAATAGACTTTGTTGCACCCGCCTTCGCGCAGTGCTTTGGTGCAAGCCTGTACAGTGGCGCCCGTTGTCAGCACATCGTCGATCAAAAGAACATTTTTGTTTTTGATAACAGAGCTGACGGTCGCAAAACTGTCGCGAAGATTGTCTTCCCGCTCAAGACGGCTGAGTCCGATTTGGTCTGCCGTTTCGCGTATCTTTTGCAATGCGCAAGCCTCTACGGGTTTTGATGTTGCGCTTGCCAAGCCCTCGGCAATATATTGTGCTTGATTATAGCCTCGCTGTTCATAGCGCAAAGGCGCCAGCGGTATCGGAACGATCACGTCGACTTTATGTAGTATATCGGTTTTACGAAGAATGTCAATAGAGAGTAAAGCGCCCAGGCGATAGGCCAAGTCTGTGTTATTGTTATATTTTATACTGTGAATAATGGGGCGCGTGTAACGGTTATAGATGAGCATGGATACGCCGCGCTCGTATAAATAGGTGTTTTCATAACAGATTTTGCAAACATCTCCGCCGCGCATGGCACAGCCGCAGACCTTGCAGTAAGCCGGCGCCTCAGCAAAGACGAAGGGAGCGCATTTGGGACAAATGATATGGTTTCTGTCAAACAAAACGCGACCGCATGAAGGGCAGTGCGGAGAGGAAGGATACAGCGAGGAAAGCAGGCGCTGCCAATAGTCAGCCATAGACAAACTCCTGTTTGATGCGTTCGCTGAGCGCTGTTTTGCGGCGCACGGCAAGATTGTTTTTTACCATCATTTCGATGATGCGTCTGCTGCCCACCAGCACGGCGGTTTCCTTGGCCCTGGTCAGCGCTGTGTAGAGAAGATTGCGGCTCAAAAATTGACCATACCCTTCACAGACCAAAATGATGACGGCTTTAAACTCGCTGCCCTGGCTTTTGTGTGTTGTGATGGCATAAGAGAGCATCAGCTGATCTGCGTCTTCAAAAGAATAGTGCACCAGGCGTTCTTCTTCAAACAAAACGGAAATCAATTTGCTTTCGGGATCAATTTTTTCGACGATACCGATGTCGCCGTTGAAGATGCCCGTGCCGCTTTGTTTGGTAAAGATATGGGTCCACAGGGCGTTGTAGTTGTTGCGAATTTGCATGACTTTATCACCCTCGCGCAGGATGTCGTGGAGCAACTTCTTCTCCCTTTTGTGCGGTGAGGGCGGATTTAAGGCTTCTTGCAACAGCACATTCAAATTTTCCACCCCGGTCTGGCCGCGTTTGATGGGGCTGATTACCTGAATGTCTTGCAGGGCGTCATAGTTTTTATATTGCGTCAGACGGTTGGTACACAAATCCAAAACCGTTTGTGCCGCCCGAGCGGGCAGCGGTGCATCCATAAAGAAGAAATCATCGCTTTTGTTGTCAATGACGGGCATGCGTCCCATATTGATGTGATGGGCGTTGAGGACAATGGTGCTGCGCTCACTTTGGCGAAAGATTTTATCGAGCTTGGATACGTTGACCATGTCACTGGCAATGATGTCTTTGAGCACGTTGCCCGGTGAGACCGAGGGAAGCTGGTCAATATCGCCCACAAAAATAAGTTGCATCGAAGAAGGCAGGGCTTTGAGCAGGTAATATAGCAGCGTAATGTCAATCATCGACGCTTCATCGACAATTAAGCAATCGGCTTCGAGAGGATTTTCTTCGTTTCTCACAAAGACCATTTTGTCCTCCGCCGAAAAAGAATATTCCAAAAGCCGATGGATGGTTTTTGCTTCCATGCCGCAGGTGCTGCTCATGCGCTTTGCGGCTCTGCCCGTGGGCGCGGCAAGCAGTGCGTTTTTGCCCAACTTGGCCAAAATATAAAGAACACACTGAATAATGGTGGTTTTGCCTGTGCCCGGCCCGCCCGTGATGATGCTGATGCCGTGCACGACACAAGAACAAACGGCACTGCGTTGGCTTTTGTGCAGCGTAATGCCATAGAGATGTTCATATTCGTCAATGATACGCTGTATAAAAGCATTGTCCAAATCATAGACGTTTTTGGAAAGGCGGGCGACTTCTTTGGCGCAGTACACCTCAGCGGTGTAAAGTGCCAGGGGATAATAGACATTGACGCCTTCCATGTCGCACAAAATAATCTTGCCTACTTTGGTCAAAAAAGCCAGTGCGTCCGATATCAAATCCGCATCCACGTCAAGCATTTGCGCGGCTTTTGCCAGCAACAATTCTTCTTCGCAATACATGTCTCCGTTGCCGTAAAGCTCAGATAAAACATGATTAACCCCTGCGCGAATGCGAAAAGAGGAAAAAGAATCAATGCCCAGCGCCAGGGCAATTTTATCAGCAGTCTTAAAGCCCACGCCGCTTACGTCTTCGATAATGCGATAAGGATTTTGGCTGATGATTTGAATGGTGGCGTCCTGGTAAGTTTTATAAATTTTCAAGCCCAGGGAAGTGCTGATGCCGTATTTTTGCAAAAACATCATCACTTCGCGGCTTTTTTCTTGTTCCGTATAGGAGGCCTGAATGTTTTCGGCCGTTTTGGCGCCGATTTTAGGCACCGTTGTCAGGCGTTGCGGGTTGAATTTGATTACTTGCAGCACGTCGGTACCGAAATGTTGAACCAAGGCATCTGCAAGGGCAGGACCTACGCCCTTAAAAAGACCGGAAGATAAATATTTTTTTAAGCTTTCTTCGTCGGTGGGCACGGTGATTTCGTAGCTGTGGGCCTGAAATTGTCGACCATAGGTTTTGTGGTCGACAAAATAGCCGTGCACACTCACGGCTTCGCCTTCGGAAAGCTGCGGAAAAGCACCGGTAACCACTTCGTTGCTTTTGCCTGTGTCCAAATGGAAAACGGTGTAGTTGGTATATTCGTTGAAAAATAAAATGCGTGAGATGGTGCCTGAAAGTGTATCCATGGTGTATTCCTCAGCGATCTTTTTGGTGAGTCGGTGAATCAAACCACAATTGAAAGTGTTTTGGGTTTTGGATGGCCTTGAGCATTCGTTCATCACAGCCGGGAAAGGTTTTTCTCATTGAACGAACAAGTTGCTTTACCTCTTCACGCTTGGTGTGACCGTCGGCGGGGCAAAGTTTGGGCATAACGGGTAAAGACAGCTTGTTGGCCTGATAGATGATTTCTTTTTCCCAAACATAAATCATCGGCCGCACCAGCGTGATATTTTTTCTGTCCAAAAACGTAACGGGTTTGAAGGTGCTGATTTTGGCTTCATAAAGCATGGAAAGCAGCAAAGTTTCAATGGCATCGTTGGCATGATGGCCAAAGGCGATGGTTTTGCACCCGAGTTTTAATGCGGCGTTGTGCAGTGCGCCGCGCTTGAGGTTGGAACAAAGCGAGCACGGATTTTTTTCTTTTCGAATATCAAAAACAATTTGGGCAATATCTGTATCCACCACGGTAAGGGGAATGTTTAGTGTGTTGCAAAAGGTGTGCAAAGGCGCATAGTCGCTGCCTGCAAAGCCCATATTGAGGCAAATGGCATGCAGTCGGTAGGGAATGGGATAAAAGCGCCGCAGCAGGTGCAGGGCGTAGAGCATTAAAACGCTGTCCTTGCCGCCGGAGATGCCCACTGCCAGCAATTCGTCTTTTTTTACCATATCATATTCTTGCATGGCCTTGCGCATACAAGATAAAATTCTTTTCATAAAGGATTTTTCCGTTTCGTAATATAAATCTGTACTATAACTATTCATTTTATAAGAAAAGCAAAATTTAAACAATGCCCGAGAAAAATATTTCTAAGGCCAAGGCCTATGCAGCAGTTGACAAGTAAGGGAGAATTCTATATAATAACAACAAAAAATAAGCCTTATAAAGAGCAGACGAGGGACGAGCCCGGCGACTCTGCGGCAACCTGCACAGGCAAGGTGCCAAAACTCGCAGCGAATGCTGAATGATGAGGAAACCCATTGGCAAAACCTCATGTTCGAGGTTTCTTTTTTTGCCGTAATATTGTACAAAGAAGGTGAGACGATGAAGAAGTATTTTACATCCGAATCCGTGACCGAGGGGCATCCCGATAAAATTTGCGACCAAATATCCGATGCGGTGCTAGATGAAATTTTGAGTCATGATCCCATGGCGAGGGTGGCTTGTGAAGTTGTGGTCAATACGGGCTTGGTGTTGGTGGTGGGTGAAATCACCACCGATTGCTATGTGGATATTGACAAAATAGCGCGAAAAACCATTAAAGAAATCGGCTATGACAGAGCCAAATACGGTTTTGATGCCGAAACCTGCGCTGTGTTGGTGAGCATTGATGAGCAATCCGGAGACATTGCCCTGGGGGTGGATAATTCCTTGGAAGGAAAAGACGGCAGCGAAGACATTTATGAACGCACCGGGGCGGGAGACCAAGGCATGATGTTTGGCTATGCCTGCGATGAGACGGAGCAATATATGCCGCTGCCCATTTATCTGGCAAACAAACTGGCCAGGCGGCTCAGTGAAGTGCGTAAAAACAAAACGTTGAAATATCTGCGCCCTGACGGCAAAACCCAGGTGACGGTGGAATACGACGAAAAAGATCAAGCAAGGCGCATAGAAGCCATTGTCATTTCTACCCAACACGGCAAAGAAGTTATGCAGGAGCAGATCAGAAAAGATATCATTGAACAAGTGATTTTGCCGGTTATTGACAAAGAGATGTTAGACGAAAAGACGAAGATATTTGTCAACCCCACAGGCAGGTTTGTTACCGGAGGACCCAAGGGCGACAGCGGTCTTACGGGAAGAAAAATTATCGTGGACACCTACGGCGGATTTTGCGGCCATGGGGGCGGTGCTTTTTCGGGCAAAGATCCCACAAAGGTAGACAGAACAGCGGCTTATATGGCACGCTATATTGCCAAAAACATTGTGGCAGCGGGGCTGGCAAAAAAATGCGAAATACAAATTTCTTATGCCATCGGCGTGGCGCGACCGCTTTCGGTGTTTGTCAATACCTATGGAACCGGCGCTGTGGATGATGAAAAAATTGCCGAAGCCATTGATAAAGAATTCGACTTGCGACCGGCGGCAATTATCGAATATTTGTCGCTGCGCAGACCGATTTATAAACAAACGGCAGCTTACGGGCACTTTGGAAGAGACGACATTGATTTGCCCTGGGAAAAAACCGACAAAATCCAAGCACTGCAGGCCTACTTAACAAAGGACAGAGGGTAATGATGAAACAAAGCAAAGTGGAGGCGTTTTTAAAAAAGCGCGGTTATGACAAAGAGGTACTTTATCTCGACCAAAGCAGTGCAACCGTGCCGCTGGCGGCACAAGCACTGGGCGTAAGTGAGGCGGAAATCGCCAAAAGTTTGACTTTTTTGCTGAACGAAAAAAACATTGTTCTCGTCATGTGCGGCACGGCAAGGGTTGATAATAAAAAATTCAAACAAACCTTTGCCTGTAAGGCAAAAATGGCTTCGGCGGAAGAGACATTGCAAATTACCACC
>CALFLU010000030.1 GCA_937880125.1 uncultured Eubacteriaceae bacterium | reverse complement strand
ACCTCGTTGTTACAACAACCGCCGCACAGGCTGCGGGCTTATTCTTTGTATTTTAAAATCTTTCGAAGCCGACGGACATTTTTGATCAACACCTCGGCCAATCTTTCACATTCCTCAGCCGTATTCATGCGGCTCAGCGATATGCGCAGGGTGTTTTGCGCCTCTTGATTGTCGATGCCCGCCTCTGTCAGCACACGAGAGATTTTCTTTTTCGACGAGCAAGCCGAAGACGTGGAGACATAGGCCCCCTCTTCGTCCAACATGCGGCTGAGCACCTCGCCTTTACAGCCGTCTATGGCGAGGTTCAAAATATAGGGCGAGGCCTTTTCTTCTTCACTCGGCGTATGAAAACAAATATTTGGCACCTCATCTGTCAGCTTTGCGACCAACAGGCGATTCATCTGCCAAATTGATTCGTGATTGCCGATGGTGGACTTTGCCGTTGCCAGCGCGGCGCGCAGCCCCTCAATGGCCGCCACATTTTCCGTGCCCGGGCGCAGCCCGTCTTCTTGTTCACCGCCATAATACAGCGGACAGAGACGCAAGTTGTCTTTTGCAATCAGTGCACCGATGCCCTTGGGTCCGTGAAACTTGTGCGCACTGAGTGTGACGGCATCAATTGCCGTGTTTTTCAAATCATAGGCATACTTTCCCGCACCTTGCACAAGGTCGCTGTGAAATATCACCTCGCCGCCGGCCTCCTTTGCAAGACGCGCCAGCGTGAAAATATCGTTTTTCGTGCCCAGTTCATTGTTGACATGATTAATGCTGACCAAAACCGTGTTTTCGTCAATGAGACTTTGATAATGCGCTACATCGATGTTGCCTTTGGCGTCTGTTTGTATGTAGCGTATTTTTGCGCTCTTGTCTCCAAACCAATGGCGCACGGCTTCATAGACCGAAGGGTGCTCGATTTTTGTCGTCACCACATTGGGATCTTTTTTGCCCCTAAGATAGTTTTGGCGCACAGAATGCAGCAACATATTGTTGGCCTCTGTGGCGCTTGCGGCAAATATTATCTTTGCCTCGGGCAAAGCAAAGTAATTTTTTAGTTCACTGCGCGCTCTATTGATGATCTCTTTGCTGCTGCGTCCCGGACCATGTCTTGAAGAAGCGTTGCCATAATGCTCCCTCAACACCTCACACATACATCGCAGCACTTCTTCATCAATCTTTGTCGTAGCCGCATTGTCAAAATACAGCATGTCTTTTCTCACCTTGCTTTTCAAAAATCTGCTATTATTTTAACAGCAGCTTGCATAAAAGTAAACATGCGAATCGTTTTCATTTCAGAATTCTATTGCATTTTTATGTAATAGTATTGTATAATAATGAAACATTTATTTGGAGGTGTAAGGATGAATCAACAACCGAATTTGTACCGTGAATTCTTTCCTTATGACGAAGTTCCCAAAATCGTTTTTGACGACAGCAATTATAAACGAAACCTTCCGGATGACATCTGGATTACCGATACAACTTTTCGTGACGGGCAGCAATCCATGTCCACTTTTACGAAAAAACAAATCGTAAAATTATTCGATTATATGCATAAAATCGACAACGGTTCAGGCGTTATTCGCCAGACGGAGTTTTTTCTCTATAACCCGCACGACCGCCATGCCGTAGAGGCTTGCCGCAACTTGGGTTACGACTTTCCGCAAATCACTTCGTGGATTCGTGCAACCAAGAACGATTTCGAACTCGTCAAATCTATGGAGATCAGCGAAACGGGTATTTTAATGTCCTGTTCCGATTACCATATTTTTCATAAAATGGGCTGGGACAGAGACACAGCCATGAAAAATTATCTCGATATTTTGCAAGCCGCTTTGGACAGCGGCGTCAAGCCCAGATGCCATTTCGAAGACATTACCCGTGCGGATATTCACGGTTTTGTGCTTCCCCTTGCCAAAAAAATCAACGAACTGGGCAAGCAGGCAGGCGTGAAGGTCAAAATCCGTTCCTGTGACACATTGGGTCTGGGTCTTTGCTACAACGGCGCTGCCCTTCCCCGCAGCGTTGCAGGCATCATCAGCCTGTTGCAAAGCGAAGCGGGCTTTGACTCTGACCAACTGGAGTGGCACGGCCACAACGACTACCACGCCGCTGTCACCAACTCCACCACCGCATGGCTCTATGGCTGTGCGGCAATCAGCACCACGCTTTTGGGCATCGGCGAGCGCACAGGCAACACCCCGCTGGACGGCATGCTTGTAGAATACATGCAGCTCAAAGGCCCCGGCAAGCTCAATTTGCACTACTTGTCCGAAGTGGCAGACTATTTTGAACGCGAAATGCACTATGCCATTTCCGTCAAACACCCCTATATCGGCATTGACTTCAACTCCACCAAGGCAGGCATTCATGCCGACGGCATTTTGAAAAACGAAGAAGTCTATAATTCTTTTAATACCGAAAAAATCCTCAACCGCCCCATTCTCATTCAAGTCAACGAATACTCGGGCGTAGCGGGTGTGGCGGCATGGATCAATTGCTACTTCAAGCTCAAAGGGGACGACAAAGTCAAAAAAACCGACGAAGGTGTGAGAAAAATCAAGGACTCCATCGACGTGCAGTACAAAAGTGGCCGTGAAAGCGGCATTACCAACGAAGAGCTGCGCGCATTGGTGGTGGATTTTCTGCCACAGGTTTGCGATATCGACTAAGCGGGAATACGAAGCAACAACCTAAAAATTAAACAAAACATCGAACTTAAAATGCGAAGCAATCACTGCTTCGCATTTTTTTGTCCCCAAAACAGCATCTTGTCCGACAAATTCATAGAAAAAATGCAGTCCTCACATTGCAAAAAAATCTCACAGACTTATGCTGAATACGGGAGGTGTTATCATGTCCGACGAAAACAAAAAAGACTTCAACGCCATGCTCAACAACAGCAAAGATATGCCCAAATATCAAAGATCACCAATGCCAAAAGCATTCAAAAATATGGGGAAGTATGATGTATTTTGCGCCGCCGATCGACTATGATACAGCCATGCGGCGTGTACCCTTCTAAAAACTGCTCACCGTTAGGGCCATCAGAGAGCACTTTGCAGCCCTTAACGGCTCCGATTTCACAGACCCCATCACCGCGGGAATCTTTTTCTCCATTGCCGCCCGGGCAAGCCATCAACGACCCGAAGACAAAACCCCCTATTGGCCAGCGCTCAAAGCCAACGGCGAGTTAAACGCCAAATATTCGGGCGGCATCGAACAGCAAAAGCAATTGCTAAAAAATCAAGGTCATATCATCCTTCAAAGGGGCAGAAAAATAAAAATATTATGTCAAAGATTACGAACAAAGCTTGTTTATTTTTTCATAAATATCCGCCACCGCCCCAAAAGCACGATGCTGCACCTTGGTACAAACACCGTCATACGGCAACCGTCGGGGCAAAACTGTACAATCCCTATAAAAAATTTCTTCGCATCCCTCACCGAAACAACCGCAGTATTGTTCCCGCTAAACAACCACAAAAAAAAACGAACGCATTGCGTTCGTTTTCGGTTTTCGCTCTTATTTTTATTTTACGCGCTCCATGTAGGTGCCCGTGCGCGTATCGATGCGCACCATATCCCCCACCTCGATAAACAGCGGCACAGTCACTGTGGCACCCGTCTCCAGCTTGGCGGGTTTGTTGGCACCTGTGGCCGTATCGCCTTTAAAGCCCGGCTCGGTCTCCACCACTTCCAACTCCACAAAAAACGGCGCTTCCACCGAAAAGGCCTCGCCTTTAAAAAACTTGATGGTGGCATTCATGTTTTCTTTCAAAAACACCACGGCGTCTTCCACCTTGTTTTCGTTTAAAGGAATTTGTTCAAAGGTTTCCAGATCCATAAAATAATACAATTCTCCGTCGTTATAGAGATATTGCATCTCTTTGGTCTCTATATGCGCTTTTGGAAATTTGTCCGAAGGGTTAAACGTTTTTTCCACCATGCCCCCCGTGAGCACGTTTTTGATTTTTGCACGCACAAAGGCAGCGCCTTTTCCGGGTTTGACATGCTGAAAGTCTACAATCGAAAACACGTCTCCGTCCATTTCAAACGTGACGCCTTTTCTGAAATCACCTGCTGATACCATAACAACCTCCTAGGGTATACCAAATATTGTTTATCATATCATTTTTTTTATGGATTATCAATTTATTCCGACGGCTTTTTTAATTTCTTGTGCAATTTCTTCCGCACTTTTACCTTCCGCATCTATGATAATGTCGGCAAAGGCGTAAACGTCTTGTCTTTGCTCATAAAGCACTTGCAGTTTTTGTGTTTTTTCGCCTGCCAGCAAGGGCCGCTGCGCCCCGTCGCTATGCGCGCGACGGCTCAGCGCCATAAGAGACACTCTAAGCCAAACCACGACACAATGGCGCTGCAGCAAGTCTACAGAACCTGCGCGCAGCGGCGTGCCGCCGCCCGTGGATACAATCAAAGGCTCCGCTGCAAAGGTGAGAAAAATCTCGCGCAGCGCTTCTTCTTCTCTCTTTCGAAACCCTTCTTCTCCCACTTCGGCGAAAACAGACGCGATGGACCC
>CALFLU010000029.1 GCA_937880125.1 uncultured Eubacteriaceae bacterium | reverse complement strand
ACATATAGGCAGGACCCGGCTTGCTACCGCCGAAGATGCCAATATTGAGCGTATAGGTTTGGCCGTTTGCCTCGACTTTGTTTTCATCGTATCCATACCACACAGAGGCTGTGTAATAGGGGGTATAGCCGCAGAAAAACGCATGTCGTCTTTCGTCGGTGGTACCCGTTTTACCCGCTACGGGCACACCCGGTACGCTGAGGGAAGTTGTGCCGCCGCGAACAACCATTTGCAGCACATCAGTTATCAAATAAGAAGTTGCCGCAGAGAATATCTGCGATTTTTCTGCTTTGTTTTCAAAGAGAAGATTGCCGTCTCTGTCGTAGACCGCCGTGTATAACAGCGGATCTGTTTTAACGCCTTGATTGGGAAAAACCGTGAATGCGGAAGCCATAACCAAAGGTGTCTGACCGCGGGTGTAGCCGCCTAAAGACAAGGCGGCTGCGCCGTAATCGGATTCTTCCAATTCCAGCCCCAGTTTTAAGGCATAGGTTGAAGAGGTTTCAACCCCCACATGATACCAGGCCTGTGCGGCAACGAGGTTTAGTGACCTTGCAAGGGCATTGCGCACGGTGGTCATACCCGATTGGCCGCCCCCTGAGTTGGTGGGTTTCCACCCGCCTGCATTGATGCGCACATCGTCAAAAGTGGTTGCCAATGTGAGAGATCCGCTTTCAAGACCCGGACCGTAGACGGTAAGCGGTTTTGTAGACGAACCCACCTGGAATTTTCGTGTGGCACGGTTCAAAGAAAGGCTGGCTGTTTTTTCTCTTCCGCCGATTAAGCCCGCCACATAGCCTGTTTGGTTGTCAATGACCACCATGGCACATTGCGGGATATAGTTGACTTCTTCTCCTGTGGCCGCTGTTTTGGCCGCACTGGCAGCGCGTGCCGTGGAGCTTTGAGAGGGGAAGAGACGACCGTTGGAGGCATTTTTTTCTAAGATGGTTTGTATCTGCGGATCCAGTGTGGACCGCACCACAAGCCCGCCGTTGAGCAGTGCGTCTTGCGCGGATTCCTGCGTGTAGCCGTGTTTGGTTACCATGTCTTTTAACAACTGCTCATAGAGCGCGTCGGTAAAATATGAATACACGGTGGCGGATTTGTTTTCGGGCTGCAGACCCACATTGCCGGAATCAATTTGCTGAAGGGCAATATCGTACTCTGCTTGTGCAATATATTTCAACTCTAGCATTTTATTGAGGACAAGCTTGGCACGATCTGCATTTTTTGTATTGAGAGGGTAGAATTTATTGCCTGCTTCATCGGTTTTTGAAACGATATAGCTGACATTGTCCTCTGCATTGGTTTCTAATATAAACGGTAAATAGGTGCTCGGTGCCTGCGGCATGGCAGCCAGCACGGCTGATTGCGCCAGAGTCAATTCAGAGCAGGGTTTGTTGAAGAACGTATTGGATGCCGCTTCAATGCCCCAGGCCCAGGCAAAATTGATTTTATTTAAGTATGCCGCCAAAATTTGATCTTTTGTGAGCATGTTTTCGAGTTCAATGGACAGCTTCCACTCCATGACTTTTCGTTGGAGTTTTTTGGCATCGCTCAGATGCGTGCCTTTGATGAGCTGTTGTGTGATGGTGCTGCCGCCCGGTCCGGACAGGGAACGATTTTTGATAACACCGAAAACGGCTTTGGTAATACCTTTTAAGTCAATGCCCTGGTGCGTATAGAATCGTTCGTCCTCAATGGCAATAAAGGCAAACTGCACTTGTTCGGGGATTTGGTCGATGTTGACGGCTTTTCGTTTCTCTTTTCCCTGAAGTTCTTGATAGGTATTGCCGTCTTTGTCGAGAATGATGGAAGATTCGATATACTTTAAGTTTTCCAAATTGACATCAGGCGCTGTGGCGATCCAGTAAAATCCGAAAAAGGAGAGCACCGTGCCGCTTAATAAAATCAGCGCAAGAATGGCCACGGCAACCAGCTGAATAACATAGGTGACTTTTTTTCGGGGAATGGCTACGCGTTCCTGATAGCGATATATTTTTTGTTGTTCCTTGGAAAGACGCTTATATTTTTGTTTGGAAATGGGAACAAATTCTTCTTTGATTTTTTCATGGTACAGCTTTTTTTGCTCCGGCGTCATCTTTGGGGGCTTGGGTGAAGGAGGATAGGCGCCGTTGTCGTTTTGTTTGTTTGCTTGCTTCTTTGATTTATTAAAAAAGGTATTGAGTCCTTTTTTGGATGGATCTTTTGTCGGTTTTTTATTGTTTTTATCCATAATCTATTTGGCCTCCGCATAATGCGTCTGTAAATTTCGATGGTTATAACAGAAAAATCATACCTTTTTTTATGGGAAAAGTCAACTTCAATAAGAAATATGGTAGAATAGAAACACGATCGAATAAATGTCGGAGGGTTGATATGGCAGGACATTCTAAATGGGCAAATATTAAACATAAAAAAGAAAAACAGGATTCGAAAAAAGGACAAATTTTCACGAAACACGCAAGGGCGATTGCTGTGGCTGCCAAAGAGGGCGGTGCAGATCCGGAAATGAACGCAAAGCTCAAGGATGCGATTTTGAAAGCGAAAATGGAAAATATGCCCAATGACAACATTGAGCGAGCGGTCAAAAAAGGCAGCGGCGAAATGCAAGGGCAAAACTTTGAAGAAATTACCTATGAAGGATACGGCCCGGGAGGTGCTGCGGTGATTGTTTTTGCACTGACAGACAACAAAAACCGTACTGCGGCAGATGTACGCCATATTTTTGACAAAAACAAAGGCAATTTAGGCACCACGGGGTGCGTGTCTTATTTATTCACAAAAAAAGGGCAGCTGTTTGTGTCAGCTGAGGCAACGGACGAGGAAACGCTGTTAAATCTTGCCCTCGAAAACGGCGCAGATGATGTGTTGACGAGCGAAGAAGGCTATGAAGTGCTGACGAAAGAAGCCGATTTTACTGCGGTGTATGATGCCTTTATGCAAGAGGGTATTTCGATACTGGAGGCGCAAGTGGCAATGGTGCCTGCAAGTGAAACGGTCATTGAAGGCGACAATGTCAAGCGTTTCGAAAAGATGCTGGATATGTTTTCGGAAAACGATGACGTGCAAGAAATTTGGCACAACGGAATATATGACGAAGAGTAGCTTAAAGAGACGGGAGTAAAGAAATTTGACATGAATCAAGAAAAGAACCATACCCTTAGGGCTCGCCTATTTGCACTGGCGAAGTCCTTTTTAAAAATAGGCGCGTTCACCTTTGGCGGCGGCTATGCCATGATCCCTTTGATTTCTAAAGAGATGGTGGAAGGCCACGGCTGGATTACGGATAAGGAGATGTTGGATATATTTGCAATCGCCGAATGCACACCGGGTGTAATTGCGGTGAATTGCGCAACGTTTGTGGGGTACAAAGTCGCAGGCTATGCAGGCGCAGCTCTGGCAACCGCCTGTGTGGTTTTTCCTGCATTTGTCATCATCAGCGTTATTTCGCTGTTCATTCAATCGTTCAAAAATTTGGAATGGGTGGCTTATGCATTTTCGGGCATACGCATCGGCATTATCATTTTATTGTTGATGGCATTGTTAAAATTTGTCAAACACATCAACCGAAATCTTTTAAGTGTGCTCTTGATTGCTGCGGCTTTTGCCTTGAGCACTTTTACGACCCTCAACACGATCTGGATTCTTTTGGGTGCGATTGTCTTGGGTGCGGCAATCAACTTGTATGAAGTGCAGCGCTATGGCAAGGGGAGGAAAAGCAAATGAGCATACTGGCGGATTTATTTTTCACATTTTTTAAAATAGGGTTGTTCACCATTGGCGGGGGCTATGCGATGATTCCGCTGATTCAGCAAGAGGTTGTGACAAAAGGCTGGATTAACATGGTGGATATGATGGATTTTATCGCCATTGCCGAATCGACACCTGGACCCTTTGCCGTGAACATCTCCACCTTCAGCGGCATGTTTACAGCCGGCATTGCGGGTGCGACGGCAGCAACAGTTGGGGTGGTTTTGCCTTCTTTTATCATTATTTTATTAATCGCCAGAAAGTCTGCAAATATTTTTGCCAACACCTATGTGCGCAGTGCGTTGAGCACGGTGCGTCCCGTCATTGTAGGGTTGATTGCCGTGGTTATTTTTCGTTTTGCGAAGTTGGGTTTTTTCTTGGGAGATGCTTCAAACTTTGTGGTTGATGTAAAAGCGATTTTTGTTTTGGCTGTGTTGGCGGCAGTTTGGCTTGTCTTAAAGCGCAAAGGAAAAAAATTCAGCCCTGTGACAATCATTTTGTTATCTGCCGGGCTGGGAATGATTTTTTACGGTGTATTTCCGCGTATTTTTGTTTAGATATTTTGCTTCATATCAGAATTGGGTGGGTTCTGCGATGCAAGGCTTGTTATGGAGAATGTTTTCGATGTGTGCATACGGGTGCAAATGCTTTGCTCGAAGGTTGTAAATCGGAATTTATAAAAACCGGGTCTGTTTCCTGAATTTTTTCATTTTATGCTTCTTTTTAGGCAATTCAATGGTTTGAATAATTTTAAATCCATTTTTTATATAGAGCTTTTTTGCCCATATATTGTCGTCAAATACCACAAGTGAAATGCTGTCAATATTTCTATCGCCAAACAGTAATTCGATAAATATTGTCAATGCTTTTTGACCGATTCCTTTGCCTGTCATCTGCGGATTAACAAGAAAATGCCCAATGTGAACATTTCTTTCTTCTTCTCTGATCTTATGAATGCACCCTGCAAATTCATCTAAATAAAAAATGGAATAGAAATCTTTCAACGAAATAAGTTGAGATGCGGTTAGGGGAAAATTCAAAGTGCAGCCTGCCCATTGGGTGAGAAAATCTTCTCCTTTTGAATTTGTCCAATCACAAATCGTATTTGCATTTGTTTCGCTCAAACCTTGTATTACTGTTACATCGACCATTTGATACTCTTTCACATTCCAATCATTTTTATTTTATTGCACCTGCCATGTTGCATAGAACCGTAAATAGTATAATAGGCAAAAGCATTCCATAGAATTTCAGTATCAGCCGATATTTTTAAGAGATGCAATGATTTTGTTGAGTTCGGCAAGTCTTTGGCGGGCTTCTTTATTTTTTTCAACGGCGCTGCGGCTGTGTTTTTTTTGGCAGGCGGCGATAATTTTTTCTTGCTGCATTTGTTTGTGTTTCAAAAAAGGCAATAAATTTTCGCAGGGATTGCCAAGACACAAAGAGGGGATATGATAATACATTTCTTCTCTGTGTTGTTTGCTCTTGGCGGGGACGGCGCAAATGATTTCATAAAACTTGTCGCCCTCTCTTGCAATGCGCTCTTGGGTGATGTGAAAAGAGTGGCCAATTAAATATTTACGCACCTCGGCAATGGCATGCTGGGGTTGCAAAACTAATTTTTTAAAAGAGCGCGTGTGGGATAAGTCTTTATTGAGTATATCGATTATCGTGCTGCCGCCCATGCCCGCTATGATAACTGCATCCGCTTCAGCAGGTGAAACGTCGTCAATGCCGTAGGACAAAATGACCTTGGCAACGCCGTTTTGGAGGTAGGCTGCCAGGGTTTTGCAGGAAGCGTCATAGGGCCCTTGTCTGACCTCTACATTGAGCACGCGGTCAACGTGCCCGTTGTCTAACAGGTATTTTGATAAATAGGCATGGTCAGAGCCGATGTCGGCAATGCTTGAAAGGTTGACAACGCAGGCGGCAACCTCCATAAGTCGAGGAGAGAGTTTTGTTTTCATAGAGGGTATTATAGCATATGTGCAAAATATCTTCCGCAAAAGGCAATAAAAAAGTCAAGGACAAGCCTTGACTTTTATTGGTGCATTTCACAAAATACAGATTAAAAACCGGCACCGCCGCCGCGTGAACCACCTCCACCGAATCCACCGCCGCCTCCGCCGAAGCCGCCTCCTCCACCACCGCCGCCGAAGAATCCGCCACCGCCGCCTCTGGAAGAGCCGCCGCCAAAGAATCCACCGCCGCCTCCGCCAAAGGGAGAGTCGTCATCATCGTCGTCTCTTTCGCGACGAGGAATGCGAGAGTCGTTTTCATCATCGTAGTATCGTCTGCGCGGGAAAGGAATAAAAGGCGGGAAAAAACGTCGGCCTTGATATTCTGTATCGCCATAGGTGCGTCGCCTTTGATACCTGGAATCGGTATAGGTGCGTCGACGTCGCGCACGCACAATCAGGTAAATGATTAAAATCGCAATTAGAATACCCCAGGGAAACGAAAAAGAGGAGCGCGAAGTGGTGTTGCTTGGAATGGACGGTGTTGTATTACCGGGTTTGGGTTTTGGTGTCGGGGTAGGTGTTATCGTGGTCCCACCGGGGTTATAACCGTATATTCTTGCCACTTCGTTATAGAGTACATCGAAGGTTTTCTTGGTACCGGCTGTGTATCTGCCGTTTAAAAAGTCGTTTTTCAGGTAGTCGTTTAATATCTGGCCCAACACACCCGATGGCAGCGTACGTTCAAGTCCTTTGCCTTGCATGACCCAGGCTTTGTTTTCACCGACGACCATGAGCAGCAAAACGCCGTTGTTTTTTTCGGCAGAGCCGATTTTCCACTGATTAAACAGCGAAAAAGCATAATCTTCAATTTCTATACCGTCTAAATAATCCACAGTGACCACAACGATTTGTGCCCCTGTGTTTCTATAAAGCGGAAGGTTTTTATCGACGATGTAGGCTTCCAAATCGCTGTCCAACACCTCGGCATAGTCTGCCACATAAGTTTTTTCGGGTGGAGGGAGAATGGTCGCAAAGACAGGTGAGACCGGCAGCAACAAAAGAGCAACCAGCAACATCAAAGCGATTCGCTGCAATTTTCGGGTTTTCATTTTGCGCCTCCTAATTGAAGTATTCCAGTTTTTTGAGTCCGGATAACTTGCTTAATATGTTGGCCGGAAAAGCGCTTAACACATCATTGTATTTTGCCACGTAAGTATTATATGGGTCGTGGCTGATCGTGCTTTGCCTTGAATTGAAGTCGTTATACAACCCCGCGCGGTAGGAAGCGTCTCTGCTTGAAAGGTTATATCGTTCCAATTCGGAATAAAGCACAGTGACCTTATCGCTGAGTTTTTTGTTGGACGCATATTTGCCGTTGATGGTTTTGGCTGCAAACAATTCATCGGCAGCTGCCTGCACATCGGTGATTAGCACGTCGGTGGGGCTGATATAGTTTTGAGCAAGGGTGGTTAAATTGCGTGCCAACTTAATGCGCTCGCTAAGATCGTTTTGAATGCTCAAAGTGGAGTTGTTTTCGCCGTTATAGAAAACATTTTCAGCCTCCGAGGCCAAATCGGAAAGTGCATTGCGACTCGATATGAGTGTGGCAGCAATAATCACAGCCAACATAAGCACAAAGGCAAAGGTACGATTTTTAAAAAGAAACATCAAAAATTCTCCGTTTTATCTTGAATTTATCACTGGCGAATATCGAGCAGTTTTTGTTTCAGTTCGGTTTCGATGCGGGCCAGTTCGCCTTCGGCGCTCTTGCGTTTTGCACGTCCTTCGTCCTGAATTTTCACCACTTCGTCCAAGGTGGAAATGAGCATTTGGTTTGTGGTTGTCAATGTTTCAATGTCAATAATACCACGTTCGGACTCTCTGGCTGCTTCTATTGTGCCGGTCTTTAAGGTTTCTGCGTTTTTACGCAGCAGTTCGTTGGTCATGTCGGTGACTTCGCGTTGGGCTTTAATGGCTTCTTGTGAATGTGCAAGCCCCAGCGCCAATACCATTTGACTTTTCCAAAGGGGAATGGTGTTGACCAATGTGGATTGGATTTTTAGGTTCCCATCGATCTTGAATCCATAAATTTCTATTCCAGACGGGATCGTACCGTTGTTTTGAATCAAACGAATTTGTGGTGCCATTTGAATGGATACGGCACGGGTAAGCTGCAGGTCATAGAGTTTCTTTTCGAAACGATCATAAAGTGCCGCCAAATCATTGGCTGCCTGCGAGTCTTCGGCAAGGCCGGAGCGCTTCGCTTTTTCAATGGCTTCAGGCAACTTAGTTTTGCGCAATTCTTCCAATCGTTTCTTACCTGCCAAAATGTACATGGAGAGTTCTTTGAAATGAATCAAATTGGCTTTGTACATTTCGTCGAGCATTGCAATGTCTTTGAGCAGTTGAATTTGATGCCCTTCCAAAGTATCGCTGATTTTATCTACATTGACTTCTACTTTGTCATAGTTTGCCTTGAGGGCAGAGATTTTATTGGCGCCTTTTTTGAAGAAACCAAAAATGCCTTTACTTTCCTGGTCGATGGAAAAGCCTCTCAGCTCCACAACCAAGTCGGAGAGCATGCCGCCCACTTCGCCCAAATCTTTGGTGCGAATGTTTTCGAGAGCCGCCTCGGAAAAGTTGGCGATTTTTTGCTGTGCCGCTGCGCCATATTGCAACACGGTGGTTTGGTTATTGATTTCGATTTTTTTAGAAAAAGATTCCACGGCCTGTAGTTCTTCGGGGGTAAGGCTTTCGGCATTGATGTTTGCCAAGCGGTCTTCTTTTTCTTCTTCTTTTTTTATTTCGGCAAGTGCCTGTTCTGCCACGTAGGGTTCTAAGACCAATTCCGGAACAATATCTTCGATTTTTTGTTCTTCAACAGGTTGTAGTTGTTGATTGTTTTCCATAGAGTACCTCCAAGTTTATTGTTTTAAAGTTATTTTATTGGGGTCTGTGTCAAAATCGGTATTTTGCAGCAGACCGTCATTAGAGAGCATATTTTCGAGTACGGTGATGTCGGTGGAAATATCCAGCTTTTCATGGGAAAACATGTTGTCGAGTTGTTTTTTGAATGCTTGAGCGATATCGTCTGTGGCGGACTGAATTTTGGACATGGTTGCAGAGACGTTTTCGCTTTGAAGATCTTGAACTTCCAATTTGTGATAGGTGTTTAATAATTTCAACGTTGTCGGAAGATAATAATTCATAAATTTTCGCAATTGCGGCTGTTTGGAGGGCTGTGCCTGCAAAGCACGCAGTATTTTGGTTGCGGTATCTTCAATTTCTTCGATTTTGTTTGACAGCGCTTCATCATCAATTTTCGCATTCGCTTCTTTGATTTGCGTGATGTATTGGGTGCCTTGTACGATGATGGCATCGACTTCGGGGTCCCCTGTTTTGGTCATGGGCACATCGCGGTAGACGACGGTTTCTTTTTTCGGCGCAAATTTTTCCGCAACAATAAAGACGACGACAGCGGCGATGATGGCAATGACAAAGTCTCTGATGCGATACATCGGCAGAAAAATGCTGCACAAAACCCAAACGACTGCCACGGCATAAAAGGGAATGGCTGAGCGCGTAATGATTTTTACTTCTTCTTTTTCGATTCCGAGTGCTTTTTTATCCATCTTTGTATCCTTTATTTTAAAAATCAATATGTGTCAAAACCTATTGTAAAATCTGTTTATATAAATGTGATATATACCTTTCTAATTATATATGATTTAGCAAAAAATAAAAAGATATATTACTATTTTTTCCATCTTTTACTTTCGCTTTACAAGCAGGCAACGGCTTTGTTGTGTTTATCGATGAAAATCTTTATAAAAAAGGCGAAAGTTACACAGTTGTTCTGACTTATTACAGTTCAAAAAAATTAGTTATCAAATAAAAAAATGCAAAGCGTTGCCGCTTTGCATAGAAACATTATTTCTTCGGTCGATTGTTGTATTGCTTTGCTTTATCCAACAAGGTCGAGTTGCTCTTTTTTTGCTTTTTCTTAAACTCCTTGGCGAGTTTAACATAATCCACCTCTGTGTTGTTGGTGTAGGTGTTTCGCACGCGAAGGGATTTGTTCATATAAATCAAAAACAATATGGGAATAGTCAGCGATTGCAACAGGCGCATAAAAAACGCAAAATCATAAGGAGATTTTGTGATGCTTGCACCGAGAAAATAGCTGACGATTAAGATGACGGCAGCAAGAGGGATAAAGATATTTACCAACTTGACGACGATGGGTTTTTCCATTGCCAGCAAAATAGCGATGGCAATAAAAGACAAAACAATCAGCACATATCCGAAAAATTCATAGGTGCGAAACACATCATAGGCCTGTGCGCCCTGTGCGGAAAAGTGAAAGCCTGTTTGTTTAAAATAGGGAAAATAGGACTGATACATGGAGATCATGTAGCCCACGGCGGTTGCCGCCAGTGCCACGGTAAAAAGCATCAGAATGCCATCAAAACCGCGGACATCTTTAGGGGGATTTTTTAACTTATTGATAATTGACATTTTCTACTCCAGGTTATAATTTGTAACATTCTAACATAGAATAATTAAAAAGGCAAAATATTAATCCATATTTTATTTTTCGATAAAACGGAAAATAAAATATGGCCGGATGCAATAAAATTCGATTTGAGAAAAACGGATTGGTCATAGCGACGAGAGAAAAACAAAAGGCAGCGAATAAAGAACGTGAAAGTTTTTTTGATAAACAAAATCGCTGTTCATCATATAGCCGAAAAAGCGGAAATTTGTGTACAATGTCCCGAAAAAATCAAACTCGGTTTTTTCGGGACAAGGATATTTATTCGAAAACCGTTACAAAAGGCGGCAGTTGCCGCCTTTTGTAACATGAAAAGCTTGGCGAAAGTTTAAAGATGAAGTCAACGCAGCGAGTGAGTAATGAAAGAGCCGGCAGCTGTTTATCGATTATTCAAACAACATATCTTCTCTTTGAAGTCTCTTCTTTTTCAGATAGATTCGACCAAATCCGTATCCGATTAAAAGCGCAAAACCCATTAAGAGGGACGCAATGAAAATATCGGCCGTCAATCGAAGGCGGAAATATTCGTATATTCTCAGAGCACTTAAGAAAAACTCCAGCAACATGAGCACAGCCAACAACAGCAAAATGCGATTGAGGTGTTGTATGCGGGAACGATTGTCGGAATAGAGGTCAAAGGCGCCTGTGTCGGTTTTCTTTCTGAAATAAACCCAACGAAAAACAGCTCCCACATATTCTGCGCCGGTTTCCTCGACAAATGAAATATAATCTTTACTGGCCTTGTGTTCGGGCGGATGGTTTAAAAGTTCCAATCGAAAGGCATATTCGCCCGGTGTGGTGTTTTCAAAAGTATATCTGCACAAGCCTACATCAATCAGTGCCAAACCTTTTGCTGCCATGTCGTTGAGCCACTGTTCTTCCTTATCAAAATTCCAGGCCCAAAACCATTTGCGAATCGTTGTTTTCATCGTTGTATTCCTCCTGAAATTCGCTCGCCGTTTGCAAGCAGTTCTTTTAAGCGCAACATTTCACCTTGCAAAATGCTATGCCCCAAATCGGTAATAACGTATTCCTTTTTGCGGCTGTCTTTGTCTTCGGGCAAAGCTTGAATCCAGTCTCTTTCAAGCATGGTACTCAGGGCACCATAGAGCGTGCCTGCGGCCAATTTTACTCTGCCGCCCGACATATCGTCGACATTTTGCATGATTCCGTATCCGTGCAACGGAGACAATAGTGATAGCAGAATGTAGTATACAGCTTCAGTCAGAGCAGGTACGGTGGTTGTCATAACATTCATCTCCTATTTAGATTGGCTACCGTTATAACGGGAGTCGATATAATTATAACGGTAGCCGATATATCTGTCAAGTAAAATATACAAAAAAATAAATGCAATTGATTTTGCAAATTGGAACAGCAAAAAAGCATGAGAGGCATAAGCCCTATGACAGAAGGGGAGAAGCCATATCGCGCGCGAATAGGGTGGTTATAATGAGAAAAAAATGAAAGAGGGCGATGTTTTTGGTATAATACGTCTTTGACGGCTTGGATAAAAAATGACAGGAAAGCTAAAATGAAAACATATTTACATAAAAACAAAAAAACAGTACGTTTATTGGTGCTTATTGCGGGGGCAATTTTAGTTGCAGCAGCGGCAGCGATGGTGTATCTATTTGCAGGAGCCAACCGCGCAGGTGCAGACAATGCCGCCTATGAAGCACTATTGCAAGGCGACATGAGAAAATTGTCTTTGTATGCAGGGTTCATGAAAGATAAAGACATGATAATTGAAGACAGCACCTTGTTGATGCGTGCCACGCAAGAAAAGAATAAAAAGGCGGCGGAAATTTTAATCAACGCCGGTGCTGACGGTGACAAACAAATCGGCGACAGCACGGCTTTTTTACAGGCTTTACGGACAAAACAATTTGAACTGGCCGAAATTTTTATTGCCGAAGGTAAAGTTGATGTCAACACAAAGCTGCAGGATAAACCATATTTGCTGTGGATGATGGACGAAAACAACCGAGAAGGCTGTATGTTTTTGTTGCAGCAGCCAAAGATTGATGCCCGCATCAACATCCAAGGAAAAAGCCCCGGTGTATATTTGTACACACAATCCGACCTAACAGCCCAGACGGCAAAAGCCTTTTGTGATCGGCTGCAGACAGATGAGGGTTTGAAGGAATATTTGAAAGATATTTACGTGCTTCGCTTCTTTGGCGGTGCTTATGGCATTGTTACCAATAACGATGTTGTGCCATACATTTTGGTCTGCGGCGGCGAAGGCGGCAAGAAAAACGTTTATTATCTCTTTGATGCGAAAAAGTTTGCGCGCTACATTGATTCTTCCCTCGCCTATGCATCAAAATATGTGTGTTATGCGATAGGCTATGGTCAAGAGGAGCCGGTCTATGTCAGCGGCATTGCGCAAGCAGAGTCCATGGGAGTCGATAAAATGAAAAATCTCGGAGAGTCGGTGAAGCGATACCTGGACAAAAACACACTTACCCTTGCAGGAACCGACAGCGGCAACATTGCTTCGGTGAGTACACTGCTGCAACTGGTGGACGCGTCTGCTTATGCAGTGGATGATTGTTTTGCGCTTGATGACGAGGTTTATGAAATTTTGATAGGCAATTATGTGCAAATTTCTACCGATGTTTCCGCTGAGGCGCTAAAGGACGTGCAAGTGGTGGAATATATGAGCGAAAAAGAGGCCACTGAGGCAGAAAAAGCGATTTTGTTTACCTTGCGCCTGTATCCGCTTTGGGTGAGCGAAGAAATAGATCATATTTATTTGGTGAAATCGGGCAGCATGAAACAAGCGGGGATCAATATCAACGGCGCCTTTACCAATGGAAGCGATTTGATTTTGACAAACAGCGGGACAAGTACGTTGATGATAACTACCTATGTGCATGAGTTTGCGCATTTTATTACAAAAGAAAACAATCGAGCGGCATTGGAGGACATCACAAAAGAGTATTCTGATTACGGGTATTATCTGCATTATAAAGGAGAATCGTTTTACGGGGTGGCCTGCAAAGACGCGCAGGGCAGGAAAAAAGAGTTTCTTTCCGTTTACGCAGAACTGAATGACAACGAAGCGCTGCGAAAAGACGGATTTGTGCGGCCCTACGGCGCATACAGCTCCTGGGAAGATTTTGCCGCCACGGCGGAGAGCATGTATAGCTTCATCGGCGCATCGTTTTTTCAAACCTACGCTGTGCAAAACGGATATGAGGGTATTGAAAAAAAATTCGATTATGTAAAAAGTGTTTATAATGAATATGCCGCAGCGAAAAAAATAACGCCCTTTATGACGGAGACATACTTTGAGCGCGTGGTGCATTATTTGCACCGATTCGGTTATGATGTGCCTATGCTGCGATAAATGGCGGTTGTTTAGCGAGATGGTATCTTATATAATAGAGATATAAAATATTAAAGAATGATTCTATGGAAAGCGACGGGGAAAAACGTGCAAAAATTTACCATTCATGAAAGTGAATGCGGTCAGCGAATTGACCGCTATATTTCTAAATATTTCAGACATCTTTCTTTTGGGAAAATACAAAAAATGCTCAGGGAAAAAGACATCAAAGTCAACGGGCGCAAAGTTAGCGGCGATTATCGATTGGAAGCCGGCGATGAAATCAGTGTTTTTTTGTATGAAAAAGCAGAGCCCGTTGCAAAAGACGCTACAACAGGCACCTTTATGCTTAAAGCCAAGCAGATTGTCTATGAGGACGAAGATATTCTCATTTACAATAAAGCCGCAAACCAACTTGCGCAATCCGCTCAAAGAGATGGAGAAGATATCACCGCGGGGTTGGTTAACTATTTAAGACATAAGGGCGAATATGACCCCGAAAAACAAAAAACCTTTTCTCCAGCATTTATCAATCGCCTGGATGCCAACACACAGGGGTTGATGTTTGGCGTTAAAAATTATTTGTCGGCGCGCACCTATTCCGCACTTGCCGGAGAGGGAAAAATCAAAAAATATTATACGGCGCTGCTGTGCGGCGTTGCTCCTGAAAAAAAGACGCACAAAGCTTATCACCTCAAGGACACAAAAACCAAAACGGCATGGATTGGCTCTCACCCACGACCGGGGGCAAAAGCCATTTCCACGACGGTGATGGATGTGGCGAGCAATCGAGATTTTCATCTCTGTAAAATATTGTTGGATACAGGCAAATTTCATCAAATCAGAGCGCATATGGCGTATTTAAATGCTCCTGTCGTGGGGGATGGCAAATACGGAAACGCCGCGATCAATGAAATTGTGCGCAGGCGGCACAACGTGGCGCATCAGCTGCTCATTGCCGACGAATTGGTCTTTGCTTTGGGAGATGAAATCAAACGAATCAAAATAGAAGTGCCCGAAAAATTTATGGAAGTTTTTACGGAAAGGCAATAGCATGGGATATTTTCACACGCGGGGGTTGAGGGGCAACACGCTGGAAGAGTTGATTAACTTGACCAACGCGGAATATTTAAAGCATCACTTGGCGGCGGTGCAAAAGGTGCCCACCCCCATTACGCCGACAGAAATCGACAAGGGAAGGGGCGTAATTACCTTGGGGTATTTTGAAAAAAAATCCACCGTGGACTATATCGGCAATGTTCAGGGGATTCCCGTTTGTTTTGATGCCAAAGAAACCTCGCTGAAGTCGCTTCCGATACAAAACATTCATGCCCACCAGATGGCATTTATGGAAAGTTTCAGAAAGCAGCAAGGGGTTGCATTTATTCTTGTTTATTTTTCCCATTACAATGAATCCTATCTCATCGATTTTGAAACCGTGAAAGACTATTACGACAATGCTGCGCAGGGCGGGCGCAAGAGCATTCCTTACAGCAGCATGAACAAGCGATACGAAATTAAGCGCGCGGGAGGATATTTGCTGCACTATCTTGAGGCGCTCAGTGCATACATGGAGGACAGAGAAAAATGAAAGAAGTGATGATTTACACCGACGGCGGCTGCAGAGGCAACGATTCGTCACAGGACAACATTGGCGCAATCGGCATTGTGTTGCTGTATAAAGGCAAGAAAAAAGAATACAGCGAAGTGTTTTATAATACAACAAACAATAAAATGGAGCTGACGGCGGTAATCAAAGCGCTGCAGATGCTCAAAGAGCCTTGCAAGGTAAAATTGCACAGCGATTCGGCCTATATTGTGGAAGCCTTCAATCAGGGCTGGGTGGATACATGGAAACAAAACGGCTGGCGCAGACCCAAAAACGAAGAGCTGAAAAACAGAGAATTGTGGCAGCTGTTGGATATATTGGTCAAGCGCCACGATGTGGAGTTTATCAAAGTCAAGGGACACAGCGATGATGTCTATAACAATCGATGTGATGAGTTGTTAAATTTGGCATTGAATGAAGCGCAGTAAGATGCGCTTTTTTTGCGACAAAAACAAGGGCGGGGGTTTTGAGATGCAGAAAGGAAATCTAA
>CALFLU010000028.1 GCA_937880125.1 uncultured Eubacteriaceae bacterium | reverse complement strand
CACTCTACAAAACGACAATGTAGGGTGCCTTACTTCATTTTGCTTTAACCTCAAATATTGAACCCTCTCTACGATATCCAAGTTTTTCGTAATATGGATCGACATCACTCATAACATAGACGGGCTGATCCGGAAAGTCTTGGCATACCCGTTCCATTAAGCTTTTTCCAATTTGCCTTCCCCGATGTGTTTTTCTTACGAGCAAATCATATACGTAAACACCAAAACCATCATCTTCCCGACAGCGTGCATAACCACACACGAGATTTTCATGATAAGCAATATACGTGATGCTTGATTCAAGTGCTTTTACATATTTACTGCGACCAGCCGGTCCGTGATACTCAATCCAGTCGTCCCCTTCATCGATGAGTAAATCAAAAAGCAAAGTTTCATCCGCTTTGCTGTATTTCTTAATTTTCATATATTCACCGCCTATTTTATGCTTTTCCTAAAATCAGAAAGTATGAAAACTGCCTCAAACATTTCATCTGAACGAAGGTCAAAAACAAGAGGAAAGTAATTCAGTTTTCCCATTTGTCTTGAATCCGATATCATTAGTTTAACCTCATTATCAAGCGGAAGACTCAATACATCTGCACGCGCCCCGGCAGCAAATTCTGTTGCTTCAGTAGCGTTTTGTACTCTTGGACAGACAGACGTTCCAAATCCAGATTGTATTTCATGATGCTATTCCCCTCTTTTTTCTCTTGCCAAATCTTTACTTGTTAAATGAACCAATTTCAATCAAGTTTCCTTCCGGATCAGAGATATAGCATGTGCGTTGCCCCCACGGCTCGGTAGTTGGCTCCAATATAGGTATCGCACCTTTGGATACGACTTCTTTAAATGTCAAATCAACCGCCGCATAGTTATCGACGCTTAAGGCAATTTCATAATGCCCATTAATATTATTCGCATATCCAAAGGTTCTGTTTGTCATCTTCTCAAAGTCTGTCCGGCGGTATAATAAAAACAAGGTTCCATCCTTGACCAAATAAACATTCGACGCATTTTCATCTTCCCGGATTTCAAAATTCAGAATATCCCTGTAAAAGCGGACCATCGTTGCCATGTCTTTTACGAAGATCCCAAAACCATCTAATTTCATAATGTGTCAACCTCCAATCAAATTTGATTTTGAATTGATAAGCTCTCACTTATTGTCGTTATAAATTTCTCCACACCTTGATCGATAATATCTATCAACGAGACTTGATCCTCAAAATCTGGTTCAGGTGTCAAGATGCACTCAATTATAGCATCCGGATTATTGATATCATGAAATAGATTTACATCACCTGAAATATTACTGTTAAGTATAGATGCGTAACTTTTTGCAATATCCCTGTTCCGAGCAGAAAGCCATACTTCAAAGTCACCCTTTTCATGTAAGTAGACAATGGCAATTTTCAAACCTTTATCCTTTAATAATTTCGTATTCAAAGAAAAATAGGACATATCCATATAGCCTTGATATATACTGCTTGTATCGTAATGTGGGTGTTTCTTGATAAACTCAGCTCTTAATTTCCCTAAAAATTCTAATATTCCTTTATACGCAATTTGTATTTCACCCTGTTGTAAATGATTTGTATACGCTTCAATCAGCTCATTCAGAGTCTTCATATTCCGCCTCCTTGATTTTTGCATCATTTTGTCTAACATCCAACCTGACCACACAACCTCGGCAAAAGCCGAAAAAACATCTAACCCGACCACTCACGAACGCTGACATCTAACTCGACCACACGCGGGGCTATGACATCTAACCTGACCACTTGACTATCAAAAAACACCCTTGTGGACTTGTTCCCGCGAAGCAAAAAAACCTCATTTTCGTTCAATGGGTTTTTCACCCATATGTGCTGAAAACCTTGATATATAAGGGTTTTTCGCACACTCACTCTTTTACCCTTGACATCAATACGATCGTCTCAACGTGCGGGGTGTGGGGGAACATGTCCACGATGGATAGGGTGGTGATTTCGTAGGTCTGGCTCAAAAATGCGAGGTCGTTTATCAAAGCGGTGGGGTTACAGGATACGTACAAAATGTGCTTGGCGCCGTAATCGACAATGTGTTTCAGCGCGGTGGGGTGAATGCCCGCACGGGGCGGGTCTAAGATGATGACATCGGGGTTATCCTGGATATCGGGCAGCACCTTGAGCACGTCGCCTGCAATAAAACGGCAATTGGAAAGGTTATTGAGAGCAGCGTTTTTTTCGGCAGCCTCCACGGCGCTTTCGATGAGCTCGACGCCGATGACCTGCCCTGCCTTGTCGGCCACGAGCTGCGCAATGGTTCCGGTGCCGCAATATAAGTCCAATATCAAATCGGCATGGGTCTCAGGGAGCATATCAAGAATTTCTCGGTAGAGCACTTCACAGCCCGCGGAGTTCGTCTGAAAAAAGGCGTAAGGCGCGATTTGGAACGTAAGGGACAACAGTTTTTCTTCGATAAAATCACGGCCGTCCAAAAGACGCACCTCTTCGGGCTGAATGGCATCGGCCACGGAATTGTTGACGGTTCGCATGATGGAGACAATGCTCGCGGTTAAATCTAAATTTGCAAGGGCTTGTAAAAACGCGCCTTCATCAAAATCTTCCTGAGAAGTGGTGACGATGTTGACCATGATTTGACGGGTGAAGTGGCCTTTGCGCAAAATCAGGTGGCGCAGCAGGCCTTGGTGGGCGCGCTTGTGATAAAAAGAATAGCCTTTTTCTCGGCAGTGTTGCAAAACGGCCTTTAAAATTCGTTGAAAATCATCGTCGATCAGTTGGCAGTCCAGCGCGGGGACAATGTCGTAAAAACTGTTGCGCCGGTGCATGCCCAGCGTGAGGGCGCCGCCCTTTTCGGCATTGCCAAAGGAGAACTCCATCTTGTTGCGGTAGCCTTCTGTTTGCGGAGAAGGGTGTATGCCGCGATATTCTTGATAAGAAAATCCGTGATTGCTCAGTAAATCCAGGATGTAGCTTTCCTTGGCTTGCAGCTGCATGGCATAGGGCATGCTCAAAAAAGCGCAGCCGCCGCACTGGCCGTAGACGGGGCAGTCAACCTCCGTTTCGTAGTCAGCGGCAATGAGCAGCTGCTGCAAGCTTGCTTCGCTGACAGATCGGCGTTTGCGTTTGATGACGACTTCGACGGTTTGTCCGGGCATGCCGCCGTTGATGAACACGGGGGTATTTTCATAGTAGCCCAACGTGCGATTTAAGGTTTTGAAGGATAAGATTTTGATGGGAATGCGATCATATTTTTTCATGTTGCACCGACTTTTTCTAAATGTAGATTATTGTATCAGAAAAATGCAGGGATTAGTATCGCAGAATGGAAATAATCGTTGAAAACAGCCAAAGATGCGCTGTGAAATGGGTATAAACAGAAATTAAAGTTTACACCGCGGCAGAAATCCACTATAATAATGAAAAAGCGTATGAGGGATGAAAATGGCGAAATGTAAGGCGGAAAGCTTGGTTTATGCATGCGGTATTGCTGTGATATGCACGATGACGGCCTTTTGTGTCAACAAATTTGCGACACGCAAAAAGAGCGAAAGAAAATATATCAGAGTGCGCTATGTATACTCCAAAAACTTTGAAGAAGAATCCTAAAATGTACCGATAAGGTTTTGCGCAAGTGCAAAGCGCTCAGAAATAAAAACACAAGCAAAGCAGTGAAAACGACAAATGAGAAAGGCAGACGCAAAAACACAGCTTGTGTTTGAAAGATGCGCTCTATGTACGTTGCGGTGCGGCGGTTTGTTTTGCCTGCGTCAAACAAAAGATGGATAACACGATCGTCTTTTAATAATAGAACTTGAGGGATGTTATGAGAATACTGTTTGTGGAAGATGAAAAAAAGATAACCGATGCATTGAGCGAGCTGTGTGATGTGTATGGACATGAGTGTAACATTATAGAAGACGGTGAAGAGGGTTTGATGCATGCACTGTCAGACGCCTATGATGTGGTGGTGCTAGACATTATGCTGCCCGGCATCAGCGGACTGGATATCGTAAAAAAAATGCGCCAAAACAAAAAAAATACGGCGGTGTTGATTTTGACGGCAAAATCAACCATTGATGACCGTGTGACAGGGCTGAAGAGCGGTGCAGACGACTACCTCACAAAACCCTTTTCCGCCAAAGAATTGTTTGCCAGAATCGAGGCGTTGCACCGCAGAAGTTACAGCGACTATCAAGATCAGGTGCTGAGCCTGGGCGAGATAAGTTATGACACGGTGTCAACACTGCTCACGGTTGCAGGCAAAGTGCAGCAGCTGCCCGCCAAAGAAAGCAAATTGCTGGAATTGTTGCTTCGACACCCGGGGCAGGTGTTTACCCGCGAGCAAATATTAGACAAAGTCTGGGGAATAGACAGTTACATCACGGAAAACAATATAGAAATTCATATTCATAATCTTCGAAAAAGATTTGCAAATACTTCGATAAAAATCAGAACCGTGCGTGGCGTGGGCTACGTGCTGAGGGCAGATACGGTTGATTAAAGAACTGAGATTAAAAATTGCACTACAAAGCATGCCGATATTGATATCGTTTGTATGCGTATTTTGTGTTATGGTCGTTTCCGTATTGTCAGGCATTATGAGTGCAGGCTCGCTGCGTGATTCGAAAGCGTTGGTCAACAACGCCTTTTTTGTTGAAAATCAGGAAATTCATGTAGACGAAACATACTTTGATGACACTGTGCAAAGTGCAAACAATCATACGCGGTTTGAGGGGAGCTATGTTGTTTATGATGTCAATGCACAAATTTTGTTAAAGTATAATGTTGATGAAAAAATTCAACAAAATCTGAATATGATCACATTTGAAGCCTTGCAAAAAAAATCGGATTCGGTGAAAACCATCGAATACAACGCAAATTATTACAGGGTCTTAAGCCATATTATTGAAGAAGAAAAACTCCAGGCTGATTTACTCGCCAAGGTAGAATCTTTTAACCCCGGAGGCAGTGTCAAGGACCGGATTGCCCTGTCCATGATTACCGACGCCGAGGAAAAGGGACTGCTCCACCCCGGGGCCACCATCATCGAGCCGACCAGCGGCAATACCGGTATCGGGCTGGCTGTGGTGTGTGCCCTCCGGGGGTATCACCTGATCCTCACCATGCCGGAAACCATGAGCACCGAGCGCCGGGCGCTTCTTAACATCTACGGCGCCGAAATTGTTCTGACTGACGGGGCCGCTGCCATGGCCGGCGCGATCGATAAAGCGGAAGAACTGAAACGGGCCATCCCCGGTGCTTTCATTCCCGGCCAGTTTGACAATCCTGCCAATCCCGCCGCCCACCGGGACATCACCACCGAAGAAATTTGGAAAGACACCCGGGGCAGAATTGACTTTTTTGTCGCCGGTGTCGGCTCCGGCGGCACCATCCAGGGCATGGCTGAAGGCCTCAAGGCTAAAGACCCCAACATTCAAATTGTCGCGGTGGAACCCCGGAATTCCCAGGTTCTGGCCGGGAAACCTGCCGGGCCTCACAATCTCCAGGGCCTTGGTGCCAATTTTATTCCCAGCGTGATGGATCTGGATCTTTTGGATGAGATCATTC
>CALFLU010000027.1 GCA_937880125.1 uncultured Eubacteriaceae bacterium | reverse complement strand
GGCGCAGGGCAAAAAACTTCTGTTGACTTTAATTCACGTCTTGCCATATAATAACCTTTAGGTTTAAGCAGAGCAGGGGCAAAAAACGACCTGCTTATGGAGGGATAGACCATGCTTGACATTAAACAAATTCGTAAAGAACCGGAGAGAATTCGTGCATTGCTTGCGCGCCGCGGCGAGGAAGCAAAAATTGACGAATTGCTTGTCATAGACACGGAGCGCAGAGAAATTTTGTCGCAAACCGAGCAAATCAAAGCAGAACAAAACAAGGTGTCTAAACAGGTACCTGCTTATAAAAAAGAAGGAAAAGATACGGCGGAGATTTTTGCCCGTATGAAGATTTTGGCGGAAGAAGGCAAGCAGCTCGATAAGCGCCTTCGTGAGTTGGATGATGCCATCAAAGAAAAACTCTTAAATATTCCCAATACACCCCATGAAGATATAGCGATCGGCAAAGATGAAAATGATAACGTGGAAATTCGCAAGCACCTTGCGCCGCGAACATTTGACTTTGAGCCGAAGGCGCACTGGGATATTGGTGTTGATTTGGATATTCTTGATTTTGAGCGAGCGGTGAAAATTACCGGCAGTCGCTTTTCGATGTTTAAAGGAGCGGGTGCAAGATTAGAAAGAGCGCTGATTCAGTTTATGCTTGATACCAATACCCTTGAAGGCGGGTATACGGAAATCAGTCCGCCTTTTATGGTCAATCGAAAGTCCATGACGGGAACAGGCCAGCTGCCCAAGTTTGAATTTGATGCCTTTGGGCTGCGTGATACCGAATATTTTTTGGTGCCCACGGCAGAAGTGCCGCTGACGAATATTTATGCCGATGAAATATTATCTGAAGAGATGCTTCCGATTTATTATACAGCGTACACACCTTGTTTTCGTGCAGAAGCCGGAAGTGCGGGCAGGGATACAAGAGGGTTGATTCGCAACCATCAGTTTGACAAAGTGGAATTGGTGAAGTTGGTAAAGCCGGAAGATTCCTATGATGAATTGGAAAAACTGACTGCTGATGCGGAGAGGATTTTGCAAAAACTGGAATTGCCCTATCGTGTCATTGAACTGTGCACGGGAGATATAGGGTTTTCTTCGGCAAAAACCTATGATATAGAAGTATATATGCCCAGTTACGGGCGGTATGTGGAGATCAGCTCCTGTTCAAACTTTGAAGCCTATCAGGCGCGGCGAGCCAATTTGCGCTACCGCGGTGCGGACGGAAAAGTCCATTTTTTGCATACGCTCAACGGATCCAGCTTGGCGGCGGGGCGCGCCTTTGCGGCGATATTGGAAAACTACCAACAAGCAGACGGAAGTGTGTGTATACCGGATGCGTTGGTCAATTATATGAACGGCACTGTCGTCATTGAGAAAGAGGCAAAATCGTGAAAAAAACAAAATTTGCAAAAATAGGCGCTATTCTTATGTTTGTATTGGTTGCGGCAATTTTTTTAAGTTGTTCAACATCGACGGAATATATCAATCAGGGTGACGTAGTAGCAGGTAAGCATTATGAGCTGATTGTTGACAAAGTGGAAGTGATGGATTCGGTGCAGTTTATTGACCCCGCGGAAGGCAACGTCTTTGTTGCTGTGAAATTTCACTATAAAAACATTATGGAACAAACCGTGGAGTATAAAGAATTACCCACGATAACCCTAACATCATCGGAAGGGGAAAAAACCTATAAAGTCAACTATGAAGCATCCAACATCTATGCCATTGTGGAAGATGTGGATTACTCTAAAATGACTGAGCCGCTGGAAGCAGGACAAACGCGCATGGACGCGGAGGTCTATGAAGTGCCTAAGGCAGATGTTGCTGCGGGCGGGCTTGAAGTAAAGATCAACAAAACGAAAAAAGCCGTTAAAGTGGAAGTTGTAGCGGCGGAGGAAGCGAAATAACCACCAAAGACAAAGGATTGCTCATATGGAAAAATTAATTATTCGAGGGAACAAACCTCTGCGGGGCGAAGTGACGATATCCGGAGCGAAAAACGCCGCTTTAGGCATATTGCCCGCCTGCATATTGTCTGATGAAAAATGTAAAATAGAGAATTTGCCCAACATTAAAGATATTCAAAATTATATCAGCATCTTAAAGAGGCTGGGCGCTGAAGTGGATGTGCTGGCCAACGGCAAAACATCCATTGATGCGCAAAAGATCAATTATGAAAACACATCAGGGGCGCACGAAGAGATACGAAATATGCGTGCCTCCTATTATTTGATTGGTGCGCTGTTAGGGAAATGTAAAAATGTGGAAATTCCCCTGCCGGGTGGCTGCGACATCGGACCCAGACCCATCGATCAGCATATCAAAGGCTTTAGAGCCTTGGGAGCCGAGGTGCGCATTGACGGCGGCATTATCATAGCCAAGGCGGAAGAGTTGGTGGGAGCGACCATATTTTTGGATGTGGTGAGTGTGGGTGCCACCATCAACATTATGCTGGCGGCGGTGAAAGCCAGAGGTGTAACCGTCATTGAAAATGCCGCAAAAGAGCCGCATGTGGTGGATATTGCCAATTTTCTAAACTTGATGGGTGCGAAGATAAAAGGGGCGGGTACGGAAGTCATTCGCATTACCGGCGTGGAACATCTGTCCGGGTGCACGTATATGGTCATACCCGATCAAATTGTGGCGGGAACCTATATGCTGGCGGCGGCTGTTACCTATGGCAATGTTTTGGTGAAAAACATTATCCCCAAACACATGGATCCGCTCACGGCAAAGCTCAATGAAATGGGTATTTTAACCGAAGAATACGACGATGCCATTCGCGTCATCGGACAAAAAAAACCCAATGCCGCCAATGTGAAAACAGCGCCCTATCCGGGGTATCCCACAGACTTGCAACAGCCCATGGCGGTGCTCATGTGTCTGGCAAGCGGGGTGAGCACAATTAATGAAAACGTATTTGAAAACAGATTTAAATATTTGGATGAATTGCGCAAAATGGGCGCAAATGTTTCGGTAAACGGCCGTACAGCCATGATTATCGGCAATGAAAAACTCACAGGCAGCATCATCAAGGCAACGGATTTGCGGGCAGGTGCGGCAATGGTCTTGGCGGGATTGGCCGCTGAGGGTATGACAGAAATTATGGGATTGCACCATATTGACCGCGGATACGAAGATATGGAAGAAAAGTTGCGTGCCTTGGGTGCGGACATACGCAGGGTGCCCACAAAGGGTGAAGCGGAAGAGACAGCACATGAAGTTTGTTAGCTTAAGCAGCGGCAGCAGCGGAAACTGTTATTATATCGAGACTCAAAACACAAAATTGCTTGTGGATGCAGGCATCAGCACAAAGCGCATTAAAAACGAATTGGCAAAGTTGCAGGTGGATATTGCACAAATAGATGCCGTGTGCATCACCCACGAGCATGTGGATCATGTTTACGGTATTGATGTGCTAAGTCGCAAATATCAAATTCCGATTTATGCAAACGTGCTTACCGCCAAAAGGATTTTTCAAAACGGATACATGAAAGATACGGATAAAATGTTCTGTTTTCAAAAACCTTTTTCTGTTAAAGATATACAAATCAGCAGTTTTGAAATATGGCATGACGCTGTTTGCCCGGTGGGCTACACCATTGAAGACGGACAGACGAGTCTTTCGATATTAACCGATTCGGGCTGTGTGACGGAAAAAATGTATGAAGCCATCAAAAACAGCAAGACGGTTTTGCTGGAATCGAACCATGACATACAAATGCTCAAAACAGGACCCTATCCCTACATGACGAAACAGAGAATCATGTCAGAAGTGGGGCACTTGTCAAACAATGATGCGGCAGAGGTGGCGGTTAGGCTTGCCGAAAACGGGGTGCAAAACATTATTTTCGGTCATGTGAGCTCTACCAACAACTCCTATGATTTGGTCTACGAAAACGCCGTTGGTCATATGCAATCCCGAAAAATTGATGTGGACAAGGATGTTGTTTTAGGGGTTGTGCAAAAAAATGTCATTTCCGCGCCGTATATTTTTTGAAAAAAGTTGCAAATGAGATAAAAATTTTATATGATGAACTATAAATTTGATTTGGATGGTGAGAGAATTGAGAATTTCAGAACGAAGTAAAAAAATGATTCAACCTGCTATTGTCAAATACAACGGACTCATTAAAGAAATTGCAAAAACCGGGAAAAAAGTATATTTTTTGAACTTGGGACAGCCGGACATTGTTACACCGCCTGCCTTTATGGACGCGGTTCGCAAAATTGACGACGATGTGCTGATGTATGTGGATCCTAAGGGCATTATTCCTCTGCGTGAGAGCATTGTCTCCTATTTTAAAAACTATAACCTCAGCTACGATATTGACGAGATACTCGTTACAATGGGCGGCAGTGAGGCGATTTGGTATACATTTTTGACGCTGTGTGACGAAGGGGACGAAATTATTTGCCCTGATCCCGTATACAGCATTTACAGAGAAGTTGCAAAAGCCACCGGAGTGGAGCTGATTCCGATGGAAACCTATGCAGAGGAAGGCTTTGAACTGCCTGCAAAAGAAGCAATCGAAAAACTGATTACCGACAAAACGAGAGCGTTTTTGCTCAACACACCGGGTAACCCCACGGGAAGAGTGTACACAAAACGCGAAATGGACGACATCAGCAGTTTGGCACTGAAGCATAATCTTTTCATCCTCAGCGATGAAGTGTATCGTGATTTTATTTATGACGGAGAAGAGTTTTTGAGCTTTGCCGCCAGAGAAGATGTTGCGGATAAAGTGATTTTGTTGGAAAGTGCATCAAAACGCTTTAGCGCTTGCGGCGCCAGAGTGGGTTTTTTGGCGACGAAAAACAAAGATGTTTATGAAGGCCTTCTCAAAATGGCACAGACGCGATTGAGTATCTCCTATGTTGACCAGGTCGGTGCAGTGGAGCTGTTTAAATTGGAACAAGATTATTTGCGCTCTCAACTCGATGAGTATGAAAGAAGACGCAATACCATTTGTGAAGAACTCAACAAAATTGAAGGCGTTGTCTTAAAGAAACCCAAAGGCGCTTTTCATCTCTTGGTGAAATTGCCCATTGAGGATTCGGAAGATTTTATTCAATTTATGTTAAACGAATTTACCCTTGACGGAGAGACGGTTTTGGTAACACCGGGGTCAGACTTTTACTTTAACGAAGAATTGAGCAAAAATATGATTCGTATATCCTATGTGTTAAAAGAAGATGACCTGAAAAGAGCGGCTTTCTTGCTTCGCAAAGGATTAGAGGCATATAAAACAAAATAAAAGTTGACAAGTGGGTAGAGAGTGCTTATAATAGATAAGCACCGTATTTTCGGTTCACTACGCGGGGTGGAGCAGTTTGGTAGCTCGTCGGGCTCATAACCCGGAGGTCGCAGGTTCAAATCCTGTCCCCGCAACCAAGTTTTTAAGGCGGAGTAGCTCAGATGGCTAGAGCACACGGTTCATACCCGTGGCGTCGCGGGTTCGATTCCCTCCTCCGCTACCATATTTTTTTAGGCCCCTTGGTCAAGCGGTTAAGACACCGCCCTTTCACGGCGGCTACAGGGGTTCGAATCCCCTAGGGGTCACCATTACC